>JBAQWH010000615.1:0-3753 GCA_049298815.1 Thermoanaerobaculia bacterium
GCATCGAGAGGATGCCGCTCCTCCGGTTCGAGCCGTCGCCGAAGCGGTGCTTCGGCAACATGTGATTCGAGAAGCTCCAGCCGAGGACGAAGAGCAGCAGCGGCGCCACGACGACGTGTGCGGACAGCATGTGGGGCTGCAGCGGATGGTTCACGACGGAGAACTCGTCGTCGCTGCGCATGAAGTACTTCATGTACGCGAAGACCGCCCCCGTCAGCGTCGTGAGCGCCACCGTGGCGTGCAGGTAGAAGAGCTGCAGACGGCTCATCGTTCTCCGATCGCCCGGTGCAGGGCGAGTGCCTTGCGCGACGCGTTCACGATCGCCCGGCCGCTGAGGCTCGCACCCGAGAGAGGGCGGATCGCCCGCTTGAGCGAGAGCTCGTCGTCGAGCCGCCGGCCGCGGAGTTGATCGATCCAGCGCTGCTTCGGCAGGTACTCCGGCGGCTCGTCGAACGAGAGGATCTCGATCCGATCGATCGTTCCACCCGGCCCCACGATCACCATCACCGTTTCGGCCAGCGTCCGTACGCGGTGCGTGTCGAAGTACGCATAGCCGAGGACAGCGCCGGACGCAGAGGTGCCGACGTACCTCACGACCATGCGGTCCTTGAAGTCGACGCCGCTCTCGCGTGTCGCAGCCTCGCTCTGGGCAGGGGTGAGGAACACCGCCTGCCTCGCGACTTTCGACCCCGCAGGGAAGGCAGCGGCGAGCGCCTGCTGCTGCGTCATGAAGACGCGTGCCTCAGCGCTCGCCGCGACCACCAGCGCAACCAGAGCTAGAAGATGTAGCCGATACCGATGTTCCACTGATCGAGTCCCGATTTCGCTTCGTTGTCACTGTTCTGATAGTCGGCCTTGATGACCACCTGCGGCACGGGGCGGAACTGCACGCCGTACGTGAGGATCGTCTGTTCGTTCGCCGGGTTGCGCGAGAAACCGGCCGGCACGCTGCGCTGCGTGTCGAGCGTCTCGTAACGGACGTACGGCGTGATCGAGCGCTCACCGAAGCCGCGGAGCGTCGCGAGGTCGTAGCCGGCCTCGACGTACCAGCCGCCGAGCGACTCGCCGATCGACTTGTTCCCGGTGAGGCCGTTGAGCTGGTTGAGTCGCTCGGCTTCGTCGATCGTGCCGCGCGCAAAGAGGCCGCGCAACGTCACGCCGCGGAACTGCGTCTCCGCGTGGAGGTCGAACACCGTGTACTTCGCATCGACGACTTCGCTGCCGACCTTCGAGCCCTGGCCGGTGTTCCCGCTGAAGAACGACGCGCCGACGGTCGTCCCGACCAGAGGCTCCCAGTCGACACGACCGGTGAGGGCCAGGTCTTCGATCTGCGCGTTCGCCCCCTTCTGCCGGCCGCTGCGGACGCCGCCGGCGGTGAACTTGTCGCCGCGGATGCTGTTGACGACATAGGCGCGCCAGCTGACCGGGCCGTGCTCGCCGAACAGGCCCGCGCCCATCTCCCTCCACGTGGTCGGAATGACCGCGTTCTCGAGGGTCGAGCGCTTCGAGGTGAGGTAGGTGGTCGGCTCGTGCTTCTCGTTGACGAGGCCCATCGGCACGAGCACGAGCCCGGTGCGAACGCCGAGGTCGGGACGCACGAGGAAGTCGAGGTACGCGAACTCGACGGAGGCTTCCCCACCGAGCCCGGTCGAGCCGTGCTCGAACTCGATCTCGGTGTTGAGCAGGACGCGGTCGCTGTACTTGTAGCCGGCGTAGAGGACGCCGCGGAGCATGTCGAACTTGTCCTTGTTCGTCGTGCGGATGCCGTTGTCGGCGCTCCCGGCGTAGTTCTCGTAGAGCATCTCGCCGTAGCCACCGAACGAGAGGCCGTGCTCGACGCGGTAGACCTTCGACGCCGCTGCGCCGAGCCCGAACTGTTCCTGATCGGCCTTCGGAGCCCGGTCGTCCTGGCGCGTCTTCAACGCCTCGATTTCCTGCGAGAGGATCTCGATCTGGCGGCTGATCTCGGTTGTGTCGGTGGAGGGTGTGCCTGCGGCTTGGAGCTTCGCGACCTGCGCTTCGAGCTCGCGGAGGCGTCGCTCCAGGTCGGTGGCGTCCTGCGCGAAGAGTGAGACGGTGGTGAAGATGGCGAGCAGTACGGCCGCCATGCGTCTGAAAGTCATGGGTCAGTCCTCAATCGTGTATTTCCGGTCGAGCACCGCAAGGTCGCGCACGTGTTCGCGAAAGGCAGCGGATCGCCGGATCGTCGTGTCCGTGACGAAGAGGGCAGCGACGCCGTTCGCGTCGGCCCAGCGAAGCCCGTCGGCCTCGCCCATCACGTAGAGAGCAGTGGAGAGAATGTCCGTTTCGGTCGCGCTCGTGGCGACGACGGAGACGGAACCTCGGGACGGGAGCGCTTCGCCCGTCCGCGGATCGAGAATGTGTGAGAACTCGCGGCCGCCGAGCGTGAACGTCTTCTCGGAGCCGGAGCTGGTGGAGATGGAGCCGTCGGCGATCGTCATCTCGGCGATCGCGCGGGTGCGGTCGCGCGGATCGGCGATCGAGACGCGCATCGCCCCCTTGACGCCGATCTGGCCGCCGAAGTTCACCATCGCGCGGGTCGCCGAGAGGCCCGCGAGCATGCGGTCGATCGCGTAGCCCTTGCCGAAGCCCCCCTCCTCGAACCGCGCACCGTTCCGGAGGGTGACCGTCACGCCGTCGATGACGACGTTCTCGAGCCGGAGCTTCGGGCGTGCGGCGTCGACGGCCTCGCGTGTGGGAAACGCCCCCTCGCCGCGTGTCTTCCAGGCGTCGACCAGGGGACGGATCAGCGGATTGAACGCGGAGTCCGTCTTCCGCGCCCACTCCATTGCGGTGTACAGCAGCGCGGCTGTCTCCGGTGAAACCTGAGCCGTCCCCTGCCCGTTGAGGCGGGAGAGCTCGGAGGACTCGCGCCAGGTGCTGAGCATCTCTTCGATCCGCGCCGCCTCGGCAAACGCCACTTCGATCTCCGAAGGGTCTGCTCCGGTTTCGAGGATCGCGACTTCGCACACCGTTCCCATCAGGTAGCGCGCGCGGCTGGTCTGGGCCGCGCGGACGTCGAGGGATACAAAGAGTGCGAGCGCGACGATTACCGCCGTCGTGCGTGTCATGGGTCTCCGGGTGTCTGGCTATTTGCGCAGCAGGTTCGCGGCGATCATCTGCACGCGGTCCGGCGCGTCCGGCCGCTCACCGCGGCGCCTGCAGTCGTTGCAGACGCCGAGGATCTGAAGGTTGTGAAAGGTGGGCGTGAACCGCTTCTTCTCGCAGATCTCACGCTGCCGTTTGATCAGTGCGGCATCGTGGAACTCGATCACGTTGCCGCACGTGGTGCAGATGAGGTGGTCGTGGTGCGAGTTGCCCGCGACGTGCTCGTAGTGGAAGTGGTCCTCGCCGAGATGAACGCGTCGCACCATCCCCGAGCGCACCAGGAGGTCGAGCGTCCTGTAGACGGTCGCTCGCGAGATCTTGACCCCCTTCTCCTTCATCACCTCGAGGAGCTCGTCCGCCTCGAAGTGATAGTGGGTGGAGAAGATCTCGCGCACGAGCGCGACGCGCTCGGAGGTGAGCTTGAGGCTTTGCTGCTGGAGGTACTGCTGAAGTCGCTGGATCTCGCGTTCGACGTTCGTCATCGTTCTCTCTCGTTGAGACATGATCTCAACATGGGAGAGACTAGCAAGCGCACAAAGGGCCGGTCAAGTGACATTGGTCATATGACAGTGTGACTTCTTGGCGCGAAGCGGCTCATGCGATCTGCCCGCGGCGGGGGAAAGC
>JBAQWH010000616.1:0-11969 GCA_049298815.1 Thermoanaerobaculia bacterium
AGTCCCCCCGCTCAGAGCGGAGCGGCGCCGTAAGGAACGCGTCGTCGACGAACGGGTGGACGACGTCGGCATCGCGCCGGTAATGCTGTCGGATCCTGCCGGCCACGAACGTCGAGTTCGCCACGAAGCGGCTCACCTCGCCTGCCGTCGCCACGTCCCACCGCCGGAGGAACGGCGCGATCGCCATCATGGCCGCCCGCTGCAGCGGCTTCGTCCGCGGAAAGTAGTCGTCGAAGCGGTCCCAGATGTACCGCATCGGCGTGTGGCAGTAGCAGAGGTGCGGCCGGCCGACTGCCCGGACCCCCTTCGCCACACAGTGGCTCGACGAGATGATGAGGTCGTACCCGGACAGGTCCCACGCCCGCGCCGCGCGCGGGAACAACGGCAGGAGGCGGCGGTAGTCGCCCGCCTTCTCCGCGAGCGGCTGGAGCGACGAGGTGTGGATCACCCGCTCCTCGATCTGCGACGACACCGAGCCGCGGAGGTGGAAGAGCGTGTAGATCTCCGCGTCAGGAAAGAGCTCGAGGATCGCCTCGAGGACCGCTTCCCCACCGCGCATCCCGGTGAGCCAGTCGTGGATGACGGCGACGCGGCGATAGCCTTCCCGCGGATCCCCTGTCATCCCCTCGGTCACCACCGCATCTTAGAACGGGAGATCCTCTGCTCTCGTCTATCATTCCCGCTCACATGACGGACGAAGGGACGCTGAAGCAGCTCGGCGAGCGGACCGGACGGCACATCTGCATCACGTGCCTCGCAGAGGTCCCTGCGAACGCGTACTTCCGCAACGACCATATCTGCGACGCATGTGCGGAGAAGGACGAGTACCCGTTCGCATCCATTCCTCACGAAAACGACAAGCCCTCCTCTGGCGCGAAATGAGCCGCGCCCGTCACTTTCACCCTTCACTCGTCACTCTTCACTCTTCCTCATGATTCTGTTGTTTCGCTTCGTCCTGGTCATGGTCCTCAGCGCCTTCCGGCGGCGCATCCACCCGCTGGGCGAATCGGTCGTCCACTTCACCGTTTTCCCGACCGACTGTGACCTCAACTTCCACCTGAACGCCGGCCGCTTCGTCAGCTTCTTCGACGTCTCGCGCGTCGAGCTCCTCGGGCGGATGAGGATGTTCAGGAAGGTGATCGGCCGCGGCTGGCGGCCGATGATCACCGGAGTGGTCGTCCGGTATCGCCGCTCGCTCCTGCCGTTCGAGCGCTTTTCGGTGCGCTCCCGCGTGATCGGGTGGGACGAGAAGTGGTTCTACTTCGAGCACGTCATCGAGCGCCACGGCCAGATGTGTGCGATCGCCCACGCCCGCGGTCTCTTCCGCGGTGCCGGCAGGAACGTCCCTCCGCCCGAATTTCTCGAGCTCGCCGGGATTGCCGGCACTCCGTCGCCTGAGCTGCCCCCGTTCGTCCACGCGTGGCACGACGCCGAGGAGCTCCGTTGAAGCGGACGGAGAAGGCGGAGAAGATCGGCGCAATCCTGGATGCCCGCTATCCCGAGCCGCCCATCCCGCTCGAGCACGTCGACCCGTTCACACTCCTGATCGCGGTCCTCCTGTCGGCCCAGACCACCGACGCCCAGGTGAACAAGGTGACCCCGGCCCTCTTCGCGCGCGCCTCGACTCCTGCGGTGATGGCGGAGCTGGAGGTCGCCGAAATCCTCCACCTGATCCGCAGCTGCGGCCTCTCGCCCACCAAGGCGAAGAACGTCCGCGCGCTCGCGGAGATCCTGGTGCGCGAGCACGGGGGAAAAGTCCCGGCAGACCTCGAGCTCCTCGAACGCCTTCCAGGCGTCGGGCACAAGACCGCAAGCGTGGTGATGGCGCAGGCGTTCGGCATCCCCGCCTTTCCGGTCGACACCCACATCCACCGACTCGCCTGGCGGTGGGGCCTCTCGAACGGGCGCAGCGTCGAACGGACCGAGGCCGACCTGAAACGCGTCTTCCCTCGGGAGACGTGGGGACGGCGGCATCTCCAGATCATCTACTTCGGGCGGGAGCACTGTCCGGCGCGAGGGCATGACTTCGGCACATGCCCCATCTGCTCGTGGGCGGCGCCTGCGAGCCGGCGCGAATGACGTTGGTCGTGCCGATCACCGGTCAGCGGGGCCCTGAATTGGGTGACGAGGGGTGCACAGAGGTCTGGGCGAAGAAACTGAGTGCTCATTCAGTCGCGAATGTCAACCCCGCTGTGAAATATTGGTTTACCGTAAGCCGTTGCCTCGGCTACCCGTGATCATCAGCAATTCCCCGGCATAGGCGCCGAACTTGCGGAAGATCAATGCAACTGAAGGAGAATTCGTCGGAATGCGTAGCACCGGAAAAGTCAAATGGTTCAACGACGCTAAGGGCTTTGGTTTCATCACGACCGAGAGCGGTGAGGATGTCTTCGTTCACTTCTCGGCAATTCAGTCCCAGGGCTTCCGCAGCCTCGCGGAGGGCGCCAGTGTCGAGTTCGATCTCGTCCAGGGTCCCAAGGGTCTGCAGGCATCGAACGTCGTACTGATCTAAATCAGGACGATCGTGACTGGAAAGGGCGACCGGAAGGTCGCCCTTTCAGTTTTCAGGGGTGCTTCAGTGCTTCCCTCGCCCCAGCCTGGCCACGATGTCGAACTCCTTCTTCGTCACCGGCTGGATCGAAAGGCGGGAGCCTTTCTTCAGGACCATCATCGCCTCGAGGCCTTTCGTCTTCCTGAGGCTTTCGAGCGAAACGATCTCCGGGAAGGTCTCGACGTGGCGGATGTCGACCATGAACCAGATCGGGTTCTCCGGCGTCGATTTCGGATCGTAGTACTCGTGCTTCGCGTTGAGGGCGAACTGGTCGGGATACGCCTCCCGGCTCACTTCCGCGATGCCGGTGACGCCGGAGGGATCGGCATTGGATGCGTAGAAGAGCACCTTGTCACCCGGCTGCATCTCCCGGATGAAGTTGCGCGCCTGGAAGTTCCTGACGCCTTCCCAGCTGGTGCTGCCGTCGCGGGCCAGGTCGTCGATGGCGTAGGCGCTCGGCTCGCACTTCATCAGCCAGTGTTTCATCTCGTCCTGCCGGGGTACCTTTCGAGCGCGATCCTCAGCAGCTCGACCGAGCGGCGGAGGCGTTCCTCGTTCAGGACGTACGCGATGCGGACCTCGTTCTTCCCGAGTGGCGACTTGTAGAAGCCGCTGGCCGGGGCGACCATGACGGTCTCCCCCTCGTGCGAGAACTCGGAGAGCAGCCAGACGGCGAAGTCGTCGCCGCTCTCGATGGGCAGTTGCGGCACGCAGTAGAAGGCGCCTTCGGGCTTCGTGAGAAAGACGCCCGGGATCGACATGAGCCCTTCGAAGAGGACGTCGCGACGGCGCTGATACTCGGCGACGATGCCCGCCGCGTAGTCGTCGCCGAGCGTGTCGGCGGCGGTCGCGATGAACTGCGCGATTCCCGGAGGCGAGAGCCTTCCCTGGGCCATCCTCATGCAGGCGTCGTAGATCGCCGGATTGCGGGTCACCAGCGACCCGAGCCGGATGCCGCACGCGCTGTAACGCTTCGAGAGGCTGTCGACGACGATGACGAACTCCTCCGAGTCGGGGAGCTCGAGCGCGCTGACTGCACGCCGCCCGTCGTAGACGAACTCGCGATAGACCTCGTCCGAGATCAGGAACAGACCGTGGTCGCGGCAGAACTCGCCAACGATCTCGAGCTCCTCGCGCGTGTAGACCGTGCCGGTCGGGTTGCCCGGGTTGCAGACGATGACCGCGCGGGTACGCGGCGTGAGGACGCGCTCCCACGCTTCGCGGGAGGTGACGTGGAACCCGTCGCGCCCGTTGCTGGTCAGCGGCACGACATTCAGTCCGGCGAGCGTCGCGAAGGCGGTGTAGTTCGCGTAGAAGGGCTCGACGATGAGGATGTCGTCCCCTTCGTTTGCGCAGGCCATCAACGAGAAGAGGATCGCCTCGCTTCCGCCGGTCGTGCCGAGGATCTGGTTCAGCTCGAGCCGCTGCCCGACGCGCTTCTCGTAGTAGCTCTGGACCGAGCGGAGGTACTCGATCGTCCCGCCCGAGGGGGAGTATTCGAGGACCAGCGACTCGAGCTCGCGAAGACGATTGCGCATGCACACCGGCGTCTCGATGTCGGGCTGACCGATGTTGAGATGGTGGATGCGGGTACCGCGGGCTTTCGCAGCGTCGGCCAGGGGGGCGAGCTTGCGGATCGGCGACGCCGGCATCTTCTGCGCGCGGCGGGACGTCTGCAGCCTCGGAACGGCGTCGGTTTCGTGGAGCGAACTCATGTCGTTAGCCTACTACTTCGCCTGGGCGGCGGGAGCGTTGCCCGGATGAAGTTTGGCGAACCTTGACCAGTGGCCAGTGGCCAGTGGTCAGTGGTCAGTGGTCAGTGGTCAGTGGTCAATGGTCGGTGGGAGTTGCGGTCGTCCGTTCTCCGAGGGAACATGCGTCCGTGAGGTCGTACAAAGACCTGATTGCCTGGCAGCGCGCAATGGATTTGGCCGAGGTCGTCTACGGAGCCACCGCCTCGTTCCCAACCGAGGAGCGATTCGGCCTGACATCTCAGGCTCGACGTGCTGCAACCTCCATTCCCTCGAACCTCGCCGAAGGGAGCGCCCGCCTCACCACGCGCGATTGGCAGCACTTCCTGTCCCAGGCTCGCGGGTCGGTCTGTGAGCTCGAAACTCAGCTACTCCTTGCGGCTCGTCTTCATCTCGGCGATCCGGCGAGGGTCGCCTGCGCGCTTGATCTCGCGCAGGAAGTCGGAAGGATCATCAACGGCCTTCTCAATTCGACCAGAACTCGCCAACCTCGGAGATGCTCTCCCAGGTTTGATCGCGAGCAGACCGCTCCCCGCTGGATTTGCCTGCCGACTCCCTGGCCACTGGCCACTGACCACTGGCCACTGACCACTGACCACTACTTCCCCAGCATCTCCCTCTTCACGAACTCGAAGATCATCTTCTGCATGTGGAGGCGGAGCGCCGGCATGCTCACGCCGTGACGCGATTTCGGGTAGAGCATGAGGTCGAACTGTTTGCCCGCCTTCTGCAGCTCGAACGCGAACTGCAGGGTGTTCTGCATGTGCACGTTCTCGTCGATCGTGCCGTGGATGAGGAGCAGATTGCCGTGCAGCTCCTTCGCGGCGAAGCGGGGGGCGGCCTTCCGGTAGCCCTCCGGGTTGTTCTGCGGCATCAGCATGAACCGCTCGGTGTAGATCGAGTCGTAGTCGCGCCAGTCGGTAACCGAGCCGCCGGCGATTCCTGCCGCGAACGACTTGCTGTGGGTCATGGCGTAGCTGACCATGAAGCCGCCGTAGCTCCAGCCGTGGATCATGATCTTCGACGCGTCGACGTACGGCTGGGAAGCGAGCCAGGCCACGCCGTCCTCGAGGTCGCGCAGCTCGCTCGTGCCGAGGTTCTTGTAGGCGGCCCAGGCCGAGACGGCGCCCTTGCCGCTCGCGCTCCGGTTGTCCATCTGCCAGACGATGATTCCCTGTTGAGCGACCAGCTGAAGGAACTGCATTCCCCGTCCCCAGGCGTTCCGCACCGTCTGCGAGTGCGGGCCGGCGTAGAGGTACTGGTAGACGGGGTACTTCTTCTTCGGGTCGAAGTTCGGCGGGCGGATCATCATCGCTTCCATGACGAAGCCGTCGCGCGCCTTCACCTGCAGGAACTCGGGCTGCGGAAGGTCGTACTCGGCGAGCGCGGCAACGCGGTTCGCCTCCACGAGGTGGATCTCGGCGCCGTCGGCGCGATGGAGACGGATCTGATCCGGCGTGCGGATGTCACCCCACTTGTCGACGTACATCGTGAACGACGGGTTGAAGGTCGCGCTGTGTGTCCCTTCAGCCTCCGAGAGACGCTTCATCGATGAGCCGTCGAGCCTGATCGCGTAGACGTCGCCGCCGATGGGACTGCGCTCTGTGCCCGAGAAGTAGGCGACGCCGTTCTTCTCGTCGATCCCGTGGAGCGTGCGCACCTCCCACTCACCGTTCGTCACCTGCCGCAGCTGCGTGCCGTCCGCCTTGTAGTGATAGACGTGGCGCCAGCCGGAGCGCTCGCTCTGCCAGAGGAACGTTCCGTCCTTCAGCCAGACCGGGTTGTCGATCGGATCGACCCAGGCCTTCGTGGTCTCGCGGAAGAGGGTCGTCGCCTCTCCCTTCGCCCCCACCGTGTTCAGGTCCAGCCAGGTCTGCTCGCGGTCCTGCACCTGGAACGTCAGGAGTTTCGAGTCTTCGGTCCAGTCGGCGTTGACGATCAGGAACTCGCCTGCGCTGTACTTCTCGAGGTCGATCTCCTGCGGGACACCCCCCATCGCGGCAACCGTGAAGAGCTTCGCTCGCGGATTCGGGTCGCCCGCCTTCGGATAGTCGTAGACCTCGAGGTCGAGCCGGTACGGGATGTGGTCGACGACCGTGAACTCCGGCACCGGTCGCTCGTCGAGCTGCATGAAGGCGAGCTTCGAAGAGTCGGGGCTCCACCAGTAGCCGGTGAACTGCCCGCGTCCGTAGACCTCTTCCTGGTAGACCCAGTCGAGCCTGCCGTTCAGGATCTCCTTCGAGCCGTCGGTCGTCAGCCGGCGCTCGCGGCCCGCGAGGTCGACGACGTAGAGGTCGTTCGCCCGGACGAACGCGACCCGCTGGCCGTCGGGACTGAACGTGGGGATCTCTTCCTTCCCCGGCGCCGAGGTCAGGCGCGAGACCGTTCCTCGGGCGAACGAGTAGACAAAGAGATCGTCCGCCGCTGCGAAGACGAATGCGCTCTTCTTCGCGTCGAAGGTGAACGAGCTCCGTCCGGCGGCTTCCTTCGCCGCCTCGGCGGAGAGGCCTGCACCCTTCAGCGCCGCCTCGATCTTCGCGCGATCGAAGAACGCCTTCTCCTTCTTCGTCTTCACGTCGAAGAGCCGCCACTCGACGAGCTCCACCTTCTCGTTCCGGCGCGGCCACATGAAGGTGTCGTCGTCGAGCCACTGGAAGCCGCTCTGGATGGCGCCGCTGAAAAGCACCCGCTTCGTCGGATCGTCGACGAGGTCGAGCGTCAGCTGCTTCTTCTGAGCGAATGCCGGAAGTGCGGAAAGAAGGAAAAACAGAACGAGAAAGGCTCTGCGCATGGGGGCGAAGGGTAGCGCATGGCAGTCGTTAGTCGGTAGTGGTTAGTCGTTAGTGGCCAGTGGTCAGTGGTCAGTGGGGTTCCGGCGCACCACACCTCGGGGCACCCCGTCCCTAAACAAAAAAACCGGGCCGAAGCCCGGTTCTACCAACGACTAACCACTAACGACTAACGACTGCAACTACGCCATCAACTGCCGCAGCACGAACGGCAGGATGCCGCCGTGCTCGTAGTAGTCGACCTCGATCGGGGTGTCGATGCGGACGGTGACCGGGACTTGCTGCTTCGCGCCGTCCTTGCGGGTGATGACGAGGGTGGCCTGCTGCCGCGGGCGGAGGTTGCCGGCGACGCCGGTGACGTCGAAGGTCTCGGAGCCGTCGAGGCCGAGGGTCTGGGCGTTGACGCCGTCCAGGAACTGGAGCGGGAGGACGCCCATGCCGACGAGGTTCGAGCGGTGGATGCGCTCGAAGCTCTGGGCGACGACGGCGCGGACTCCGAGGAGCTTCGTTCCCTTGGCGGCCCAGTCGCGCGAGCTGCCGGTACCGTACTCCTGGCCTGCGAAGATGATGAGCGGCGTCCCTTCCGCGGCGTACTTCATCGCCGCGTCGTAGATCGCGAGACGCTCGCCGGACGGCTGGTGGACGGTCACGCCCCCCTCGACGCCGGGCACCATGAGGTTCTTGATGCGGACGTTGGCGAACGTGCCGCGCGTCATCACGCGGTCGTTGCCGCGGCGCGAGCCGTAGCTGTTGAAGTCCTCGACCGGGACGCCCTTCTCCTGCAGGTACTTCCCTGCCGGGGACGATGCCTTGATCGATCCGGCCGGGCTGATGTGGTCGGTCGTGACCGAGTCGCCGAAGACTGCGAGCGGGCGCGCGCCCACGAGGTCGGTGGCCTTGCCTGCGGTTGCCGGAAGGTCGGCGAAGAACGGCGGCTCCTGGATGTAGGTCGACGTGGTGTCCCACTCGTAGACGACGCCGGTTGCTGCCGGGATGTCGTTCCAGAGCGGGTTCTGGTCGGCGAAATCGGAGTAGAGCCGGCGGAAGTCGTCCGGCGAGAGGGCGTCCTTCATGACGCTCTTCACCTCGTCCATCGACGGCCAGACGTCGCGGAGGAAGACGTCCTTGCCGTCGGCGCCGCGGCCGAGCGGCTCGCTCGACATGTCGATGTCGATGCGGCCCGCGAGGGCGAACGCGACGACGAGCGGCGGCGACATGAGGAAGTTCGCGCGGATCGACTGATGGACGCGCGCCTCGAAGTTGCGGTTGCCGCTGAGGACCGAGGCGCCGATCAGGTCGTGACGGGTGATCGCCTCCTCGATCTGCGGGTCGAGCGGTCCGGAGTTGCCGATGCAGACGGCACAGCCGTAGCCGACGGTGTTGAAGCCGAGGAGGTCGAGGAACGGCTGGAGCCCGGACTTGCGGTAGTACTCGGTGACCACGCGCGATCCCGGTGCAAGCGAGGTCTTGACGACGCGCGAAACGCGGAGGCCCCGCTCGACGGCCTTCTTCGCGAGCAGCCCGGCCGCCAGCATCACCGACGGGTTCGAGGTGTTCGTGCAGGAGGTGATCGCGGCGATGAGGACGTCCCCGTGATGCAGTTCGGCGACCGCCATCGGGAAGTCGTCCGCGAGGGCGGCCGAGTCGACGCGGTCGGGCGTCGGGCGGTTGTTCATCATCTCGGACTCGGTGAGCTCGGACGTGTTCCGGGTGCCCTTCGCAGCGGGCGCGGTGGACGGCTCCTGATCGCCGCCGCCCGACTGCGTCGCGCCGAGGCCGACGACGCCCACGACCGTCTTGACCTTCCGCTCGATCTCGCTCGCACTCTTGCCGTAGCCGTTCGGAGCCTCGGTCTGAAGCATGTTGATGAACGTCGGCTTGAGGTCGGTCAGCTCGATGCGGTCCTGCGGCCGCTTCGGGCCGGCGACGCTCGCCTTCACGGTGGAGAGGTCGAGCTCGAGCACGTTCGAATACTCGATGTCGCCCTTCTTCGGGATGCCGAACATCCCCTGCGCCTTGTAGTAATTGCGGAACCTGTCGATCTGCTCGTCGGTGCGCCCGGTCAGCGCGAGGTAGCGGCACGACTCCTCGTCGATCGGGAAGTAGCCCATCGTCGCACCGTACTCCGGCGCCATGTTCGCGATCGTCGCGCGGTCGGCGACCGCCAGCGACGCGGCGCCTTCACCGAAGTACTCGACGAACTTGCCGACAACCTTCGCGCGACGGAGCATCTGCGTGATCGTGAGCACGAGGTCGGTCGCGGTGACCCCCTCGGTCAGCTGCCCGTAAAGATGCACTCCGACGACGTCCGGCGTGAGGAAGTACACCGGCTGGCCCAGCATCCCGGCCTCCGCCTCGATGCCGCCGACGCCCCAGGCCACGATGCCGAGACCGTTGATCATCGTCGTGTGCGAGTCGGTGCCGACGAGCGAGTCCGGGTAGAAGACGCCGTCCTTCTCCATCACCCCGCGTGCGAGGTACTCGAGGTTCACCTGGTGGACGATGCCGATCTGCGGCGGCACGATCTGGAATCCGTTGAACGCCTGCGTCCCCCACTTGAGGAACTGATAGCGCTGACGGTTCCGCTTGAACTCGATCTCGGTGTTGAGCTGGAGCGCGTCGGGACGCCCGAAGAAGTCGACCTGGAATGAATGGTCGATGACGAGGTCGACCGGCACCAGCGGCTCGATGATCTGCGGATTCTTCCCTGCACGCTGCGCGGCGGTGCGCATCGCGGCGAGGTCGACCAGCAGCGGAACGCCGGTGAAGTCCTGCAGCAGGACTCGCGCAACCATGAAGGGGATCTCGTCCTGGCGCTCTGCGCCGGCACCCCAGTTCGCGAGCGTCCGGACGTCGTTCTCCGTGATCTTCTTGCCGTCGACGTTCCGCAGAACGGATTCGAGGACGACCCGGATACTGACCGGAAGCTTCGAGATCGGGCCGATGCCCGCCTGCTCGAGTTTCGGAAGCGAGTAGAACTGCCCTTGTTTGCCGTTGCCGAGATCGAATGTGTCGAGGGTGCCGAACGTGTTGTGAGACATCGCTTGTCCTTGCTGCGTCCGTGTGGAGTTGGAGTGCCGCCCACTGCATCCAGGCCGCGACGGACCGCCGGCCATGGTGCGCGAGGAACCGCGTGAGTGCGCGGGCGCGAGTCTATTGGTCGCTCGTGCGAACGGTCAAGGATGCGAGACACACAGGAGGACGAAGGACTCCCTCCTCCCGGGTCCTCGCACGCAATCTGCAACGAAGACTTTTGTGGATGGCGCACGATTGCACCCTCGGACACGAACGCTGGAGCGTGGCAGGATCTCCTTCTTCCTTCGCCCGCGTGCAGGCGTCCCGGGCTCTCAACCGACCACCGTGCAGCGGATCCTGATGCTGCTCGAGCCCGATGACGGGCCGGTCTACCGGCTCATCGCGATCGGCCGCAAGCTGAAACAGGTCCCGCGCGGTCGCCGCTTCTGGGGATTCGTCGATGCCGTGCTCAACGATCGGCGCGACCTCACCGCGGTTCTCGACACCACCTACTACAAGATTCCAGGTGAGAGCGTCCTGCACGTCCCTGCCGCGGTCGCGGCCGGGTCCGGGCGCTACACCCTGCAGCAGCACGGCGGTCACACCCATCTCGTCTACACGCTCGATGCAGGCGCCGCGGTCGAGCCCGCCGGAGACCTCGTGATCCACGTTGCGAATCCCGACCCAGCCGCTTGGGGACTGACCGAGCCGTCGGACCTGCAGGGCGAGCTCTTCCTGGAGGCGGAGATCCATGCGCCGGTCCCGATGTCGCTGCCGGACCATCTCCAGCAGCGATTCGGCGGCCGTCCCTCCACCCCCCTCGACACGGTCGACTGGATCGACCAGCCGGGCGCCGAGCTTCTCTTCACCAACGGAGCCGAGTGACCCTCACGGCAGGCGCGAGAGAACGCTCCGGGTCACCGATGGGACGAGCGTCGGGTCCGCGGCGAGCCCGCGGGTGAAGACCACCAGGACGAGGCGGCGGCCTTCGGGCAAAGCGAGGATCGCGGCATCGTGCCGGACTTCGCTCGTCCAGCCGGCTTTCGACCAGAGCTTCGATCCTGCGGGAACTGCCTCGCCGATGAACTCCTTCACCTGGTTCTCGTCGCTGCGAGTCGGCGCGAGCGGACGCTCCATCAGCTGGAGCATCGCTTCACTCGCTTCGGCCGAGACGGCGCTTCGCCGCTCGATCCAGAACAGGAGGGACGCGGTCTCGTTCGTGGTCAGCCGATTCCGGTTCACGCGATCGGCGCCGAGGACCTGCCGCTCGCGGCCGAAAGGGCCGAAGCTCCACGGCTTGGCCATCGCGCTCATCTGGAGATAGCCGAGCCGCGAGAAGCGCTCGTTGATCGCGCGGCGCCGGGCGATGAACCGCTCGAGCGCCTCCCCTTCCAGCTGCGCGCCCGCACTCGTCCCCGACACCACGTCGACCAGGTACGCCGTCGCGTCGTTGTCGGAGACCACGATCATTTCGCGCAGTGCCCGGTCGACATCCGCGACGAGCTCTTTCCCGGTCGCGTAGACATCGACCATGAAGAAGATCTTGATGACGGAGGCCGGATAGAAGGGCGCGTTGCCCCGGAGATCGGCCCGGCGCGGGGCGTCGGCCCGCGTGACGTCGATGACCGTGATTGCGAGGTCGTGCGCCTGGAGTTTCGGATACTTCGCGAGCGTCTCGGCGGCGGCTCCCTGCAGTGCGATTTCCAGCGCGGTGTCGACCCGGACTGCGCGGAACTGGTTGTAGTCCGCTCGCGCGGCAATCGCGATCAGCGAGAAAAGAAGAGCAGCAGCAGTGCGGCGCATGGGCGAATTGTATGGGTGAGCGCGTCCGGAAGCGGCGCCGCAGTTGGACGGCGGGCGTCC
>JBAQWH010000617.1:0-2726 GCA_049298815.1 Thermoanaerobaculia bacterium
GGCCGCCGCCCGCACGCTCCGCCGCAAGACGATCCGCCTCGGGCGCGATCAGCTGAGCGCCTGGCGCGTCGTCCACGGAGGACGCGTCTACGACTTCGCCGATCTCCTCGAGGGCAACCTCGACGCCGACCTCGCCCGTCGCGACTTCACCGTCAACGCGATGGCGGTCGAGCTCGAGACCGGCCATTTCCTCGATCCCCACGGCGGCCAGCGCGACGCCGGCGACCGGATCGTTCGGATGGTCCGCGCAGAGAACTTCGACGACGACCCGCTCCGGACCCTCAAGGCCGTCAGGATGGCGGTGCGGTACTCGATGGAGCTCGACCCCGGGACGCTCGCATCGATCCGGCCACGCGCGTCACGCATCCTCGAGGTGGCCCCGGAACGGGTGACCTACGAGCTGTCGATCATCCTTGCATCCGATGCCTTCAGGCGTTCCGTGTCGCTCCTGCACGAGACCGGGCTCGACGTCCCGCTGTTCGGGCGCAGCCTCGACGCGACCGCGTTTCACTCCGACGACGTCCCGCTGGCTGCCGCCATGGCAGTGCTCGTCGAAGACCCGGTCGCGCACGCGAAACGGTGGCGGTGGAGCGAGTCGCTGCTCAGGCAGACCCAATCGCTCGAGCGCCTCGCGCTGATGGCCGGCGATCTGCGGATCCCGCTCTACGACGCGGGCCCGGAGGTGGCGTCGCAACTGCCGCCGATGCTGCGTGCGCTCGGACGCTCAGACGAGATTCCGATGCCGGACTTTCGCATCCGCGCGCTTCTCTCGGGAGAGGAGATCGCTGCGATCACCGGCCTCCTCGCCGGCCGGGAACTGGGCGCGCTGAAGCGCATGCTCCTCGAGGCGCAGATCCGGGGAGAGGTGAGCACGCGCGATGAGGCGGAAGCGTTCGTGTGGGAGAGTACGAAGAGTGAAGAGTGAGAGAAGCGCGCTTCCCGCGCGCCTCTCTCACTTCGTCAGAGTCACTCGGACTTCGCCCGCCGTCGTGTGAAGGCTGACGTTGGACTTGCCGGCGGCGTTGAAGAACTTCGTCGCGCCGGGAAGGACGCCTTCCCGCGTGACGACCTCGTCGCCGAGGTTGGTGCGGACTTCACCGACGCGGCACGAGGCTTTGAGGTCGCGCACCGTGGCGCGCGGCGTCCTGAGATCGATCTCGCCGGCGCGCAGGTCGACGTCGATGTTGCCGAACGTGCCATCCATCGAGATCTCGCCCGCGGTGGTTTCGAAGACGACGTCGAGGCCTTTCGGCACATCGATGACGAGGTTGAATCCGGTGAACTTGCGGGCCCGCCAGCTCTGGGCGTTCGGGCCGTACTTCGGTCTGAGGACGGCTTCGGCGCCATTGACGCGGAACTCGACCGACGTGTCGTCGACGATCTTCTGCGCCCAGACGCCCTCTTTGGTGCTCTCGTAATCGCGGCTCGCCTCGCCGGCGATTCCGATCGACCCGGCGGAGCCGTTGCGCACGGTGAACTCGCCGTACGAGACGTCGATGACGAGCCGCTGCACGCGCGCCAGCGGCAGCGACACGTTGAACGGATGCCGTGCGATCCGTTCGGCGAAGGCGGACGGCGCCGCGAGCAGGAGAGCGAACGTGACGAGCAGGAGCTTACGCATGGGGAAACCTCCGACCAGTGGAACGGGTCAACGGCCGGAAGGTTGCGTCCATCGCGCCCAGCGGTCCTCGAGCAGTTCTCCGTTTCTGGGGTTTCCGGCTGCGCTCTTCACGTAGCCGAGGCGGTCTGCGGGACGCGGGTGCGTCGCGGTCAGCACCGACATCGACTTCTCGCCTTCGATTTCCTGCAGCGTTTCGAGGAAGTCGACGTACGCAGCGGCCCGGTAGCCTGCGGCCGCGGCCATCTTGACTCCGATCGTGTCGGCTTCCTGCTCGTCGCGGCGGCTGAGTCCGCTCGTGAAGAGCTTCTCGTACGCGATCTTGCTGACCTTGTCCGCCAGCCCTGCGTTGAGGAACGATCCCGTCGACGTCGTCTTGGCCACGTCGAGACCTGCGCTGATGGTGTTGCTCCGCTTCACCTCTTTGAGGATGTGCTTCTGCGTCGCGTGAGCGATCTCGTGGCCGAGAAGGGCGGCGAGCTCGGCCTCCGACTTCATCTGGTTGAGCGCCCCGGTCGTGACGAAGATGTATCCCCCCGGACAGGAGAACGCATTGACGATGTCCGTCTGGATCACGGCGAAGTGCCACTCGAGGGTCGGCCTCGTGCTGTAGGCGGCCACGGTGCGGCCGACGAGCGTCACGTACTTCTGGAGGCGATCGTTGGACGCGAGCGGGTAGGTGGCGAGGACGCGCGCGGCGACGACGCGGCCGATGTCGGCCTCCTCATCCTCGGTGAACTCGTGCGTCGCCGCCGTGACGGCCTTCGTGCCTGCCTTGATCTTGTCGGGGTTGACGCGCCTGAGGAGATCGCCGAGCTGCGCGAAGGCGCTGCTCGCGGTCAGGATGAGTGCGATTGCTGCGATTGCGGCGCGCATTACTGGTTCCTTCCTTTTCCGACCTTGCCGTCCTTCTGGAACTCGGCGAGGGCGTCATCCATCTGTTTGCCCCACGAAGCATCACGGTTCTCGACCTTCTCGACCGCCCGGTAGTCGCCGCCGTCCGAGAACTTGAGACCCTTGGTGCCGGCTCCGCGGCCGCCGGCCGTCGCTGACACCGACGACTGCGAGGGCCCGAGGAGGTCGCCGGAGAGGCGAGCCAGCCGCGACG
>JBAQWH010000618.1:0-5148 GCA_049298815.1 Thermoanaerobaculia bacterium
GTGGAACCCGCTCCTACCGCGGAGGCGTCTCTACTAACGACTAACCACTAACGACTAACGACTTGCTTCCGACCGCAGGCCGGCAATGCGGGCTTTCAGCTGCTCGCCTACGGCGGCACCACGCAGAAGGGCCGCGGTCTGCTCGAACTCGCGGGCCATCGCCTCGATGGCGGCGTCACCCTTGCCCTGCATGATCCCGTCGAGCGCGAAGAGGAACTGCTTCTCGATGGTCTTCTTCGCGCCGTCGCCGATCACTTCCTCGGCGACGCGACGGATGCGCGCGGCGGCGTCGATCAGGTGGCCGTTCTGCTCGTCGGCGGCGGCGTCAGGTTTTTTTTTTAGGACGACCAGTTCCGCCGTGATCATGCCGTAGAGGATCTTGGCCACGTCGAAGGCCGAGACGTTGAGCTCGCGGCCTATCTCGACGATCGACCTGCGCCCGTCGATCCGCGTCAGCAGCGTCCACTCCTGCGCATTCAGGGTGACCTGCTCGTGGCGGTGCTCGCGGCGATGGAGCTCCGGAACGTACTCGACCGAAGGGATCTTGCGGGAGAGGACGCGCCACTCGTCGAGCCTGCGCGCCGCTTCCATCAGGAGGTTCGTATTGGACTTGGAGATCGTCTGCCGGTCGGATTCCTCGCCCGGGCTGAACTGGAACTCGCCATGGTTCCAGATCGCCAGCGCGTAGATCGCTTCCTCGCCGATGAGCTCACCCACGGTCGCATCGACGATCTGCCCGCCCTTGAGATAGATCGAACCGGCCTCGGAATCGCGGGTCAGGTTGAACTTGCCCGTCTTTCCCGACACGCTCACCAGCTGGATGATGTCGGGAAGGGGTAGTTCTTTCAGCGATCCCTGAAAAGCCATTTCACTCCGAGTTCAGTAACCAATATGTGACAGCGAGCGGGCAGGCCGGCGCGTGACGTTTCCGGCGTTGCGTGGGTTGCCCGAAGCGTAACCCACCGGTCATGACCGGTCAAGAAGTCCCCGGGACGCGTTCATCGCGGCGTTCGATGGCGCTCAAAACCCACATTCCAAAGGCCAAACCGGCCGCAATTCCCGTTGCCAGTCGGAGCGGATTCGTACTCTCCCGCAACCCGAGCAATTGCGTAAAGCCATCGATCCCGAGCGGGACGACCGCAGCCATCGCGATCCACCGCATCACCCGCTCGGTCACCCACGGGAGGACGGCAAACGCGACCAGGCCGGCCAGCAGCCCTGCGTAGACGCCGACACAACGCGCACAGACCGGCATCGTCGTGCCGAACGTCTCGAACGATCTCTGCGGCAGCCCGTGACAGATCAGCCGGAATGGCCATCGCCAAACCGGCGATGCCCCGTGCGCAGTCGCCCACGCGCAGAGCATCGCCGATCCGAGAATCGCGACCGAGATCCCCGTGATCACGGCCGCGACGATGCCGGTGTCCCGTTTCAAGCCGCGCGCGCCCGGTAGGCCTGCGCGAAGGCGTGCGTCGTGATCAGGAGCGCCCAGAACGCCGTGAAGACCACGCCGATGCAGAGCAGGATGATCCCGAAACTGCCGAGAAACCGCGCGATCAGGTAGACCAGGATCGCCAGCAGGTAGTTGACGACGTTCTTCGAGATGAAGTCCCAGAGTCGACCGAACTCGAACGCTGCGCCGAACCGCCGCTGGTCGACCGCTGCGAGAAGGCCTGCCGGGAGGAAGAAGGTCACGGCGAGCGCGATCGGCATGACGAAGCAGACCGCACAGCCGGCAAAGAGGCCGGACAGTGCCTCGGCATCCCCCGTCTCGATCGCCCCCATGATTGCAGCCGGAACCCCGAAGACGATCGCGATCGCGATCAGCGGGAGGTAGTAGACGAAGCCGACCGCAAAGAGCCTCAGCCCCTCACCGAAGTATTCGCCGAGGTCCTGCCACTCCGGCAGCGGCTGCGCGACCCCCGCCATCACGTTGCGGGCAAGCCTCGCGCAGTAACCGAGGATGAAGAACCACCCGATGATCAGGAATCCCGCGATGTAGAAGAGCCCGCCGATCAAGATCTTCGACAACCACTGGGGGTCCTCGAACACGAAGGTGAACGCCTTCGCGAAATCAAATCCCGCCGTCTGCGCCGGAGGGGGCGGAGAGGGTGGCAGCGTGGAAGACGGTGGCACGCCGCCCGGGGGCGGCGGAGGGGGCACGTAGACGCCTTCGCTCATGGGCACGAGTGTAGATGAATTGCGAGGTCAGAGGAGAAGTGACGTCGCCCGTTCGGCGCCTCCCGCAGCCCCTGGGAGGTGACGAATGGAACCACCATGCCGCGGCACACGTCCTACGAGCGGCTCGCTCGCGCGGGACATGCCGTTCATGGAAGAAATCCAAAAGGTCGATCCTTCTAACCCTCGCTTGGGAGATCACTTCGAACTCTACGTGGAGGAAAGCCGCAGATCGGGCGGACTGAGCACTGCCGGGTTCGTCTCGATCCTCGTGCACGCCCTCCTGATCGCCTGGTTCGTCCGCGCCTACACGCCGTCCAGGACTGCGCAGAGGGACGTGCCGATCGCCCGCTACGTCGAGCTCATCAAGCAGAATCCCCGCGAGTTCGTCGAATCTCCCGGTCGCGCGGTCGAGAAGGCACCTCTCTCCGCTCCCCTGTCGGATGCAAACCGCCGGGCGTCCACCCCGCAACCGACCGGCGACCGTCCGACGCTGACGCCGGGCGACGGCAGCGGGATCTACACGCCGCCGATGGGCTCGCGCGGAGCGAGACAGCAACCGCAGGTCCAGCCGTCGCCGGGACAGCGTGCGGAGGCGCCCGGTAGCGCCGACCTGCCGCAGGCGACCGACACCTCGCGCCTCACGTTCAATCAGCCGGCGAGCCAGGCACCGGCCGGTTCCGGCGTCGACTGGCGACACGCCATCCGTGAAGTCGGCAAGGTCGCCTCTCTCGGCGGTGCTGGCGACATCGACCTCGGCCAGATTGGCGGAACCGGCGGCGAGCAGGGCTTTGCCGAACAGGGACCGCTCTCCTTCGAGACGCAGTGGTACGACTGGGGCGAGTACGCGCAGTCGATGGTCAGCAAGATCCGCATCCAGTGGTACGCGAACATGCCGCAGATCATCCGCACCGGCATGAAGGGCGTCGCCACGATCCGCTTCACGATCCAGCGCGATGGCCGCCTCACCGACATCACGCTGATCGAAAGCTCCGGAGTCCCCCCCTACGACTTCGCCGCGCGCAAGGCGATCGAGTCGGCCTCACCCCTCAACCCGCTGCCGAAGGATTTCCCCAACCCCTCCGAGCGCGTGACCGCCATGTTCTTCTACAACATGGAACCGCAGCGCCGCTGAGACGCCGCTCCCAGATTGGTCAGCCACCCAGAGCGAGCGAAGCGGGTCGAAGGGGGCATCGGTGGCTCCAGGATGTTGGTCTCGGGATAGCGCGTGGCGAGATCTCGCCCGCTTCGCCCTCGGTGTACCTCTGTGTTCTCTGTGACTCTGTGGTGAACCGAACGTGTGAGGACGGCGAAGGATCCCGAGGTTCTGTGCGGGGTCGCGCGGTGGCCGCACCGCTGCGCCCGTTTTCCCCCTCAGCCCGCCCCCCAGCTGCAGGGGGTCCTTCGCCGCGCTCCGCTCCTTCGTCGCTCCGCCGGCTCAGGATGACACTCTGAATCGCGAGTCCGTGGGACTCTGGTTGCGGCGAAGCGCCCTCCGGTGCGGTGACGACTCGGATACCATCTCCGCTCCATGCCACGCGAGATCGTCATCCGGCGTCCGTACACGATTGCCCTCCTGGTAATCGTCACGGTGGCGATCGCCGCAATGACGATCCTCACGTCCGGCCGCAGCTACTCGAGCCTGCATCCGATCCCGTTCGACGACATCCGCTATCTCGCCCAACGTCTCGGCGAGAGACCGATCTCGACGCAGATCCTCGCGGTCATCGTCGTGCCGATCATCGGCAACATCCTCCTGTTCGTCCCCTGGGGGATGCTGACGTTCATCGCGCTCTACGACACCGAGCGCCCGACGGTGCAGACCTATCTCCTGACGACGCTCCTCGGGTTCTCGCTCACCCTCGGCATCGAGGCCTACCAGTACTTCCTCCCCTCGCGCGTGGCCGACGTCAACGACGTCATCTGGAACACCGCCGGCACGATCTCCGGCGCACTCCTCGGCCACGCCCGGTTGAGGGTGAGGTTCGAGTTCAGGTGAGTCAGTCGTTAGTCGTTAGTGGTTAGTCGTTAGTAGAACCGGCCGGCTGCTACTAACGACTAACGACTAACCACTAACCACTGACGTGCGGCACGACCCAGGACCTGCCGCCGGCCTGCACGGCGTCGACCTCCAGGCCGAAGTAGGCGCGCATGACGTCGGGCTGCATGACTTCCGCCGGCGTGGCGTCGAGCGCGATCCTCCCCTTCTGCATCACGACCACACGATCGCTGTAGGCGGCGGCCCAGTTGAGGTCGTGCGACGCAAAGAGCACGCTGCTGCCGGTGCGATCGACGACCTCGCGCAGCAGCGCGGAGAACTGCTGGACGTGCGCGAGGTCGAGCGCGGCGAGCGGCTCGTCGAGAAGGATCAGCCGCGCGTTGCCTGCGAGGACGCGTGCGAGAAAGACCCGCTTCTTCTCGCCGCCGCTCATCTCATCGAGATACCTCCCCGCGAGATGCGTCGCATCGCAGAGTGCCAGCGCCCGCTCGGCCTCGGCCCAGTCCTCGTCCGTCTCCCACGAAAAGCGCCTCAGGTAAGGCGCGCGACCCGAGACGACCACGTCGATCGCGCGCATCGGAAAAGCCGGATCGGGGTCCTGCGGCAGGTAGCCGACCTCGCGGGCGTAGTCGCGCCTGCCCCAGTCGTGCAGTGCCTTCCGGCGATACCGGACCTCGCCCGATTCGGGCGCTACGACGCGCGCCGCGAGCCGCAGGAGGGTCGACTTCCCCGAGCCGTTCGGGCCGGTCAGCGCAACGAGCTGCCGCTCGCCGATCTCGAGGGATGCGCCATCGACCGCGAGCGCGTCCCCATACCGGTACGACACCTGCGCGAAGGTCAGCATCACGCCGATCTCCGAAGAAGCGAGAGAAAGAACGGAACTCCCAGCACGGCGGTGAACGCGCCGACCGGCAACTCGCTGCCGGCGGTGACCGAGCGCGCGAGCATGTCGGCAGCGACGAGGAGCGAGG
>JBAQWH010000619.1:0-4762 GCA_049298815.1 Thermoanaerobaculia bacterium
GTGCTCGAGACGCAGCCGTTCGAGCATCTCGTCGACTCGTCGCTTTCGTTCGACGCGGGGCCTTCCGACCAGCGGTAGACCGATGTTCTCGGCCGCCGTCAGGTGAAGCAGCAGGTGATGCAGCTGAAAGACGATCCCGACGCTGGCCGCACGCCAGGCTTCAGGCGAGGAGATGGTCGACGAGGTTTTCCCGTCGATCGTCAGGACCCCTTCGTCCGGCCGTTCCAGCAGCGCGAGGATGAGCAGAAGCGTCGACTTGCCGCAGCCGGTGCGCCCCGCGATCGCGACGCGCTCGCCCGATGCGACCTGGAGATCGACCCCGCGGAGGACCGGGACCAGTCCTCCGTCGAAGCTGCGCCTGATTCCTTCGCAGGCGAGGGTCGATCCACTCACTTCTTTCTCGGGAGCTTCCGGATCGTGAGGGACGCCGGCGGACCGAAGCCGAACTTCTGCATGAGCTTCACCATCGGAGGGGCACCCGCCGCCTCGCAGGTGGCGTTGTAGCCCATCCAGTCGACGCTCGAGAGGAGAAACTCCGCGTCGCCACTCCCGTTGTCGATCTTGGACGCCCACGCGATGAAGGCGGCCGAGCTCGAGAAGCCGTACTTCCCGGAACAACCCGCTTCGCAAGGGTCGAGGCACGCCGGCGGATCGTCGGCCTGATTGCACGGATCGACGGTGACGCCAGACTCGGCGGTGAACTCGACGCGGCCTGAAGCCAGCGACGGGACGCCGAATTCGCTCAGCGACCACTGAAGTACCGAGCCGGCAGGAACCGATTTCACCCCGCTCCCGACGTTGCGGCCGCCGTCGTCGTACGCCGTTCCGCGAACCGAGATCGCGGCGCTGGAGAGATTCACGACTCCGACATTCGTTCGAAATCCGGGCACGACGCCGGGCTGGTGCCGCACGCCGACGATTACCGAAGGCTGCCGCGTGAAGTTCAGCCGCCAGACGGCGTCGGACACGGTCTGCCCGTACGTTTTCGACGGGTCGGCGTTGTTGTAGGTCCGGGAGGTTGCGACCAGCAGCATGGTCGGCGGATCCTCCGCCGCACAGTTCGCGGCCGTGCTGACGTCAGCGATCATGAGGAAACCGTTGGTCGACGATCCAAACTGCGGAAACCAGCTCCCGACCACGTCCTTGACGAACACCGAGTGTCCGGCCTGCAGTGCGAACGTCTTGGAAAATGTGCCGTTGAACGTGTTCGCCGGGCCGGAAGGGAAGTAGTGCACACCGACGGTTCCGCTCACCGAGCTGAGGTTCGCGATCGCGAGATCGGTGATCCAGTCGGTCCCGGAACCACCTTTCGTCTTGCCGGCGATCGGGATCACCTGCGTAGGTAGAGGAATCTGCGCGAGAAGGGCGGAAGAGAGAAGAAGAAAGCAGAGCCCCAGGACGAATGGACGGCGCATGCAGATCCTCCCGCGTGCTATCGGTGGCGCTCGAGATTGGACGCCGTCCGGGAGGCTACATCCGCGCACCCGCCGGCCGTATGACCGGCGTCACGAGGGACGGGGATCTCGGATTCGATCAGGGACCGGCGCCGCTCACGCGGCGCCGGTCTCATTTGCAGATCAGAATCGGAACCGGAGGCCGGCCGAGAGGATCAGCGACGTGAGGTCGAGGTCTTCTTCGCCGCCCGTCTTCGAAGCGCGGGTGTTCGGTTCGTAGGGGATGTAGCGGCCGTCGACGACGAGCGAGATCCCGCGAAAGACGCGGACACCGATCCCGGCGTTCGCGTAGTACGTCGCCTCGTCGTCGAGATGGATCGTGCCCGTACCGAGGCCGTCGAGGTCGGCGCTCTTCAGCTTGCCGCCGAGAATGTAGGCGACACCTGCGCCGACGTAGGGATCGACGCGGGACTGTCCGGCGAAGTGGTACTGGACCCCGGCGGTGATTGGCGTCATGCCGGCGCTCCCCATCGAGTACGGGATGTCGCCGAACAGCAGGGTCGCGTCCGAGCTGACCTTGAATGCGGCAAGCTCCGCCGAGACTCGCGGGGTCAGGAAGAGGTTGAAGCTGACGCCGAAGCCGTCACCCGACTCGAAGTCGGTCTCGAAGGCGTCGGCCAGCGTGTTCGAGCCCTGCACGTCGACCTGCGAGGCCCAGAGCGTGAGGTCGGCCGTACGGTCCTGCGCGGCGAGCGGCACGGCCGCGAGCACGATGAGCAGTGAGAGGGTGACTGTGAAGCGATTCATCGTTCCTCCATCGATCCCTGCGCGCGGCCTCATCGCACACCCCACGGCAGCACGGGCCCTGCGCCCTGCACGTCGATCGAGAACGTCTCGTTCGTGAGCCACTGCTTGAGCATGTTGACGTAGAGCGGGCTGGAGACGATGCCGCTGACGCCGCCCGGGAGGCTCGTCACCGCCTTGATGCCTGTCGGCGTGGCCTCGGACACCATCCGGCGGACCGGCCCGCTGCCGTACATGAATCCGTCGAGCGTCGCCGCGCGCGAGTTGTGGCTCGACGCGTCGACGACTTCGAAGCCGCCGTCGACCGGGATGCCCTGCAGCCCGGCGAGCGGTGCGGGGAACTGCCCGCCGGCCGTCGGCGTGTTGAACACGCCGCCCATCGGATGGCGGAGGACGATGCGGTGCAGCTTGCCCCAGCGGTAGTCATTCTGGTCGGTCGAATTGTTGAACGCCGGCTTGAACTGATCGCTGGCGAGCAGCGCGAGCGAGTCCGAGAGGCTCTTGAGGATCAGGAGGTCGCGGCGCATCGCGCCCGTCTCGGCGGTGTTCGGAACCCCCGGCACGTTGAAGAACGGCACGCCCGACGCCCCGGCGCCGTGGCGCGTGTCGAAGTTCTCGAGCAGGGCGCGGAGTGCGGTGAGGGCCGAGGGGCTCGAAGGCTTCGGGAGCTTCCCGGCATCGAGGAACGCGTCGATCGTGTTCTTGATGAACTGCCCGCGCCAGGTGCTGTAGATCGTCGCCGCGATGCTCGACTGGATCTCCGCCGCGCTCGGCGCCGACAGCACGCCGTTCTGGTCGGCCGCGTCGTAGCCCTCCGCGATTCCGGTCGGCGTCGAGAAGTCCCACGCCTTGAGCCGTGCGACGGCGGAGGTGATCGCAGGGCTCGCCGCGAGACCGGCGAGCGACGGGTTGCTGCTCGCCGCCGCGTTCTCGAGCGCCTTCGTGATGTACGGGACGAAGAACTGCGCGTCGAGCAGGACCACGTCAGCCTGGATGCGCTGCATGTCGGCGACCGTGAACTTCTGCCCCTTCGCGAGGTGCTCGCGCACGAGCTGCGTGATGCGGCCAGCGCGGAATCCGCTGTAGCCCGGCGAGAGGTAGTAGATGCCACCGCCCGGCCGCAGCTGGTTGAGAGCGTTGTTGTCGAGGGTCGTTCCCGCCGGGTCGTTGTTCGCGTTCACGATCCAGCCGCCGGCGGGGTTCACGATCTGCGGCATCTCGGCCGCGGGGAGGATCTGGTAGTTCGATGACTGCCCGGCCGGCCGGCTCGCAACCTTGAGCCACTCGTTGCCGCCCTGGCCGTTGCGGAGGAACATCGGCGGAAGCCCTTCGACCTTGCCGGCCTGCAGGTCTTCGCGCAGAGGCATCTCGCCGCTCGTGAAGTAGGCGATGTTGCCCGCCGTGTCGCCGTAGATCCAGTTCTGCGAGCCGACGTCGAAGTACTGCAGCCCGTTCTTGAAGTCGTCGAGGCTCTTCGCCTCGTTCCAGGTGAGGAACGTCTCGACCTCGCGCGTCGGACCGTGGCCGATCCACTGGACGCTTACCGCCGCGCCGGTCGCCATGTCGAGCGAGACGATCGGGGCGTTGCGCCGCACGACGAGCAGCGTCGCCTGCGGGATGGTGGCGCTCGGCGGGATGACGGAGAGATCGTTCTGCGTGCCGTTCGCGGGGTTGTTCACGCGGAAGGTCTGCAGGACGGGGAAGAGCGGCTCCTTCTTCCCCTGGTGGATCGCGGAGAGCCCGGACCAGGACGCGGGGTCGGGAACGACCTGCTCCTGGTAGGCGTCGGTGACGTCCATCGGGTTCACGGTGCTGCCCCACGCGATCTTGTCTGTGTGGCCCTGGATGACGAGCGGTACGCCGGGGAAGCCGACGCCGGCCGCGTTGATCCGCGTGCCGCGGAGCGAAAGCGGGTAGAACGTCGACGGCATCCGGAGCGAGAGGTGCGGATCGTTGGCGATCATCGCATTCCCGGTCGCCGACAGCTTGCCTGCGATCGCCCACTCGTTCGACGCTCCCTTGTTGTCTGCGTCGAGGATCCGCTCGAAGAACGGGATGCTGCGGAGATCGTCGACGTACTTCCGGGCGAGCTCCACCGCGGCGGGATTCAGTGAGGCCGCCGCCTTCTCGGCATCGATTGCGGGGATCGCTGCCTCGACCGCCTTGAGGGTCGGACCGGCGCTGCTCCCCTTCGTCGCGTCGGGCACCGTCGATGCGGGATCGAACGGGGCAGCGCGGAAGAGGTCGTCGCTGAACAGCTTCGATCCGTCGATCTTGAGCACCTGTCCGGCGCCCACGTACGTCAGGAACGCGACCGTGTTGTCGACGTCGAGATCGAACGAGAGGCCGAACGCGAGGAGCTTCGCGACCGCGAAGGTGTCGAGCGCGGTCCACGGCTCGAACTTCGTGATCTCCAGCCCTGCGTACTCCGGCGGCAGCGGATTCGTGGCGACCCACAAATTGACGCCGGCGGCATACGCGTTCATCAGCTCGTTGACGCGGGCCGACGACTCGGCCTGCGACAGCTGGGCCGCGCGGCCGATGCCGAGGGTCCGCAGCTGGAC
>JBAQWH010000620.1:0-9329 GCA_049298815.1 Thermoanaerobaculia bacterium
GATCGTCTCGAGCGGAAACGCCTCGGCGAGCACTCCGATCCCTACTCGTTCGATATCGAACCCCTGAGCGGAAGCACCCATCACACCCTCCCTTCGCTCGGCTCAATGATCGCTTAACTTAGGGCCAGTGGAGTTAGGCGGCTCATCGCAGCGGCAGCCATGACGTAATCGGAAATGACGCTGGCCGTTCCATTCTGCGGGCATTCTCTTGCGATGCCGCCGAGGATGCTATCGGCGTTGCACAGCAGTCCACACCGGGGTCTACCAAGCGCGGCGTTGACGGGAGCAGGCGGACTTGAATGTGCGTTGCGGTACACCCGCTCCTTTCGCGGCCATCGTAGGCAAACTGCGTGTCGAACATGGCGTTGAATCCGAACGAGGTGTTCGGGGCAGGGCACCAAACCGGGTAGCCGGTCAGACCGAACGCCGGTGGTGGTGGAGGCGCGGGAACCGCCACGTTGCGCAACTCACGTCCGTCCGCGCACCTTTGCCACACTTCGACGGTTGCGCAGGCGTGGTCACCCACGCCATGCCGGAACTCAGGCGAGGAAACGCTGGGGGAACCATCTAGTCGGAGCTCAACCGAGAAGCGCAGCCCGTCTGTCAGCCGATGCGTGACAGAACCCCGAATCCATCGATATTGAATCGCCGTGCCGTTCGGCGAGGGAGTCGCTGTTGTCGCAGGCGGGGCTACTTGGCGGCAGGAGACCGCGAGGAGTAGGACCGGGAGCAATCGCGTCATGGTCAGCCGCCTAACGGCTATCGCTCACCGGCGCCAGCCGCACACGGAGAGCTTAGCAAGGTACGGGACCGGTGGCGCGGCTGGCGTCCGGTGCAGCGAAAGAGTTAGGCGACGGTTCGTGCGCGTAGACCTTCAAGGCAGTTCTCCCCTTCGTAGTACCGCTGCGAAGCTTCTTCCTCATCGCCGGCGGTGTCGCGCTCGCGACCCTCTCCGGCGCCGCGCTCGTGATCCTCGCCGCGCCGCCCGGAGTCAAGCTGCTGATGATCCTCGCGGTGGGGTCCGCGCTCGTGCGCATTGTTTCCGCACGACCGCGGACCGGCGCGTGAGGAGCATCGTCACTTCGTCGCGTTCCGCAGCTCCTGAACGTGCGCCGCCTTGATCGAACCGCCGGTGGCCAGCGTCGCGTCCGTGAATCCCGGAATGCGCAGTCCCAGCGTGGTCAGCGCCTCTGACAGGGCAGACCGCAGATCCTCGATGTGTGTCTTTCGGATCGGCGTCACGCGCTCCGTGATCGACGTGTCGAGCCAGGTGCGGGACGGGAGGTGTGCGAGCGCTCCGATCGCGCCGGCCGCAGTTCGCAGTTGTAGAAGGTGTGCGGCGCGGACCGGTGTCTGTCGCGCGCCGAGAGGGTCGTCGGAGAACACGACCGTCGTTGCCAGGTCGGGAGCGCTGTAGGGACCCGCACCGGCTGCGGTTCGTGCACGGACGAAATAGAGATACGCATGGGCTGCATTCGTCGACGAATCCGTGAATACATTCGTGCCCACCGTCGCGATCGAGTGGAACGCCTCGTTGTCCGAAAGCCGCGCGACGTCGTATTGCGTCGCGCCGACCACCACATTCCACGCGAGCGTCACCGAGCCGTTCGGCTGCGCCGTCGCCATCAGGCCCGAAGGTCGCGGCGGAGCGCCGACGGGAGTGATGGTGATGCGGTGCAGAGGAGCATAGCCGCCGGCCGGCGTGTTGCCGAGGACGTACGCGACGCGTGGATTGGCGGGATCCACCGCGGCGGGCGCGCCGCTCAGATCCGCGTTGACCGTCGCGCCGGTATTCGTCACGACGTCGTTCGCGTAGTCGTATTGGTAGACGACCGGATTCGGGCCGCCTTTGAAGAAATAAACTATTCGATCGGCGGGACTGTGCATCAGATGATCGGGGCCGTGGTCGGCATAGGGGAGTGTCGCGGCCCGCGTTTCCACCGCGTGCGTCACGGGATGGAATCGCTGAATGAGGTTGCGATAGGTCGCGTAGGCGTACGTGACCGGCCAGAAGTAGATCCACCCGTCGGAGCCCGCGACGGTGCGGACGGTGTTTCCCGCGTACTGCATCGTTGCGACGAGCGTCAATTGATCCGTCGTCGGAACGTACTCGTAGATGCCGTTCGTGTCCGATCCGGTATGGCCGCCGAAGAAGTACACCTTCCCGTTCGTCTCACACGCGCCGACGCCCCAGATCGCTGTGTAGGGGAACGTGGCGGCCTCGACGCCTTGGCCGGTGAGCGGAACCTCGACGACGCGATTGTGACTGCCCCATCCGTTCGTGTTGCCGGTCGCGAATGTCGGTCCGAGGTAGAACCGGCCGCCGAAATACGTCGCCGCCACGTTGTACTGGATCATCCCATACGGAAGCACGACCGGAGAACGCGACCACGTTTCCGTCGTCGTGTCGAACACGTCGATCGCGTTGGTGCCCTGGTACGGATCGGAGCCTGGAGTCTCACCGCCGAAGAAGTACGCCATTCCATTGACGAGCCGGTCGCCCGAGATCATGGAGATCGAAGTCCGCGGGAAGGTCGAGAGGGTCTCGACGGTCACGGAGACGCTCGCGGCCGCACCCTGACATCCGGTCACCGCGAGCTGGAACGGGCCGTACACGTTCGATGAATACGTCGTCGCGTGAATCGTGAGTGTTCCGCCGGATGTCGGCACGTAGTCGAGGCGAGAGTTCGATCCGTCCCCGCCGTCGTCATCGTAGGCGACGACGTTGCCGCCCGCGTCCGTGACGTAGAGATAGGTGTCGAAGGACGCCGACATCATGTCGATCGCCAAGATCACGCCCGCCGTTGACGTCACGGTGTATCGAGCCGAGTAGTACCCCGTGCCCCGAGGACTCTGTTGGCAACTGTTCGTCGTCAATGCATCCGAGCCTGAATATGGACAGGACAATGCCGTTGCCGAACATGTTCCGCACGACGGCGTCGTCGCGCATTGTTGGGCCGACTTCGAGCTTTCGCCGGAGCCGTTGTACGCGGTGACCTCGTAGCAGTATTGCGAGCTCGCCGAGCGGCCGGAGTCGGAGAACGACGTCGATGCGCCGTCATAGATCACGGTCGACGTGCCGGCACGGTAGACGCGATAGGCGCTCGCTCCTGTAACGGAGGACCAGCTCACGGAGACCACGCTGCACGACGTCGCCGATGCGGAGAGACCGGTAGGCGTTCCGGGCGGCGTCGCGGGACACGACGGGGTCGTCGCGCATTGCTGCGCCGATTTCGTGCTCTCGCCGGCGCTGTTGTACGCGGTGACCTGATAGCAGTATTGCGTCAGGGCCGAGCGGCCGGAGTCGGTGAACGACGTCGACGTGCCGTCGTAGATGACCGTCGACGTTCCCGAGCGGTAGACCCGATATCCCGTCGCGCCCGAGACGGACGACCAGCTGACGACGACGAGGCTGCACGAGGTCGCGGAGGCTGACAGGTTCGAAGGCGTCGCCGGAATCGTGACGCACGACGGCGTGGTCGCGCATTGCTGGCTCGACTTCGTGCTCTCGCCGGCACCGTTGTACGCGGTGACCTGATAGCAATACTGCGTGCTGGCCGAGCGACTCGAGTCGGTGAAGGACGTCGACGAACCGTCGTAAATGACGGTCGATGTTCCGGCTCGATAGACGCGGTAGCCGGTCGCGCCGTTGACGGAGCCCCACCTCACGCTGGCGGTGCTGCACGACGTGGCGGTCGCCGACAAGCCCGCGGGCGTCGAGGGTACGCAGGCCGGCGTGGTGGCGCATTGCTGGCTGGACTTCGTGCTCTCGCCGGCACCGTTGTACGCGGTGACCTGATAGCAATACTGCGTGCTGGCCGAGCGACTCGAGTCGGTGAAGGCCGTCGACGAGCCGTCGTAAATGACGGTCGATGTTCCGGCTCGATAGACGCGGTAGCCGGTCGCGCCGTTGACGGAGCCCCAGCTCACGCTGACGGTGCTGCACGATGTCGCGCTAGCCGACAAGCTTGCAGGCGTCGAAGGGATGCAGGCCGGCGTGGTCGCGCATTGCTGGCTCGACTTCGTGCTCTCGCCGCCGCTGTTGTACGCGGCGATCTGATAGCAGTACTGCGTGCTCGCCGATCGGTTGCTGTCGTTGAAGAACGTCGACGTCCCTTCATAAATGATCGTTGACGTTCCGGCCCGGTACAGGCGGTAGCCGCTCGCGCCGCTCACGCTCCCCCAGCTGACGTTGATCTGACTGCACGACGACGCGCTGGCGGAGAGGCCTGAAGGAGTCGAAGGCGCGGTCGGACATCCGATGCCGGTGTACTGGCAGGTGATCGTGTTCGTCCGGCTGTCGTTGTACGTCGACAGGTATTCGGTCAGAGTCGGATTCGACCAGTAGAAGTCGTTGTTGACGTCCCACACCTTCTGGTACTCGGAAGCGATGGTGTCGAAGGACTCGTTTGCCGGGTCTCCGAAGTCCCACAACACTGCCGCCACGTTCCCCTCGGCGTTCGAGGCCTTCGTCGGACAGTCGGACATCGTCTCGATGTTGGAGATTCGCAGCGGCCGGTACGTCCGCCCGGTCACCGAGCAGGCGATGTAATGGGCCCAAGCCTCGCCGAACACGCCCTGCAGATCGCTGTACGTGCCGCAGAGCGAGTGATTGCTCAGACCGGCGGCGCCGCGGGAAATCGAGAACTTGTCGTTGATGAAGTGTCCGTATTCGTGGTAGATGCTGTCGGCCCACACGTCACTGGGGCCGACGCGGATCGAATCGTCGTTCGTGTAATACGTGCAGCTCGACGTGCAGCCGTCGTTGATGTACACGTCGACGGCTCCGATCGACATCCCGCGGGCCAGAGCATAGTCATGACCGCGCAGCGCCGCGTCCATCAGATGAAAGCTCTCCCGGGCCCACGTCACCGTGCTGGTCACAGTCAGGTCGACATACTGAGGCGAGGCCGCGCTGTCGTACGTCCACTGCACGCCCACCATCTGCGAGGTCGAGTTGCGCATCACCGTCGCGTACTGCGTGTCGGACCAGACGACCAGCTTCATCACCGATCCCGCGCTCAGCGACGAGACTGTGACGTCGAAATACCCGTTGTTGTTCGTCCAGGTCGAGCCGACGTTGGTGTTGCTCGAATTGCGAATCTCGACCGTGGCGTAGCGGATGGGTTTCGTCGAGCCGCTCTCGTAGTCTCCCGAGGAGTTGTAGTCGCGGTACGAGTACCGCAGATATCCGTAGACCCTCAGCGACGCGTGCAGCGGCACGGCCACCAGCGAGGAGATCGTGAGAAGAAGTGCGGCGGCCGATTTCGCCATCGTTTCACTCCACACGGCACGGGACCGGGATCGACATGACGATCTTCGCGCTTCCGGGATCGATGATCACGCGCGTGCACGTCTCGCCTTGTTCGCCGGCGGAGGTTAGGACGAGCAGGAAACGACTCGTGCTGGGATCCCAGCGGACGGATCGCGGCAGTTCGCGAAGCGGTCGTCGCGGGCCGGTCACGTCGTCGAGCGTGTGTCCGGTGGCGGCGAGGACCTTCTCGATGTCCGATCGGCTCGCGAGCTTCGAGCGCGCGAATCTCTCGAGCTTATCGTCGCGATTGCCGCTTTCGCCGCGCTCGATGGCGGCCGCCGGGAGGCGCCTCTTCATCGACAACCAGTCGTTCTGGAATTCGAGCAGGTATTCGCCGTCGGTCTTCGCGATCAGTCTGACGGCCACGTTCTCGCGCGCGCCGATGCCGCGCAGAAGCCCCGGAGTCGCTCTGCGGACGTTCTCGACGTCCTCGTTCGAGACGATGGGTTCCGATGACGGACCGCCCTCGACAGGATCGACGGTTTGTGCGTGACCGACCCACGGTAGCAGCAGAACCACCGCCGCAATCACCAGTCGCCAATTAGTGCACCGTAGGCTTCTCATGGCGCAACGTCCTCCGGAATTGGTTCGGGATGACTTGGCTGTATAGAGCAACTTGTGACGTTTGCCTGTGACTCGCGATACGTGTGGCTGTTCGGGCGACTCCGTGTCAGTCGCCGCGGAACGGGCATCACGCCACCGCCATGTATTACCGCGTCTTGTCCGAGCATCGCGCTGACGATTGTGAAAGATACCTCGATGCTCTCCGGCACGGCGTGAATCACAGACTGTGGCGGCTGCCTTAAACAACGAGGACAACGAAACACCGAAGCTCCTGTGACTCCGACCAGTACAGCTCGGGACTACTGAGGTCGGCCATATGCGGAGGGGGGCTGCACGTCTGAGCACGTATGTCCGTCGCCTAACGGCCCTGCAGTTCAGCGGCTTCGGCCCGCACGCGCAGAGCGTGAAGCCATTCTAAACGTCGCGGCGGGCCGAAGTCCGCTGCAACTGCGAGTTAGCCGCAATGGCCTTAAGTTAAGCGAACTCGGGGTCGCTTCTGGTCGACGTAGGCTTGGGCTTGACGAATGGCCTTGGTGACGACACCCCAGTTGCTCATCTTGCGTTTCACGCCGCGTGGGCAGTGGCGGCCGGGGCGTTGGCGCACGCGTTCTTCGAGAGTCTCGCTGCGCATGAGTTCGAACACGTAGCTACGCCCTTGAGGGGGGAAAAGAAACGAACCAGGGAAGCTTTCGGTGGACCACTCTGAGCGTGTGCACGAACGAGAGCTCTCGAGCCGAGATCCCTTCGTAGAGTGCTGCGTCGTGCATGACCCACCGGACGCCGTAGTGCGCCAGCAGCAGCCCGAACACGTCCTGTCGGACCAGGTCGGGGAGCTTGCTCCGGAGCACGACGTGGCTTCCACGCAGATGCGTCTTGAGCTCGTCGACCGCGGTTTCGATCGTCCATCGTTCCGAATAGAGCCTGGCCAGTTCGAGCGCTGGAGCCATCGCTGGATCAAGGATGTTGGTGACCAGGCGGTAGTTCTCGCGGAAGCCGTCGATGCGGTAGTCGATGATGCGCACCACGATGCCTTCCCGATCCTCGCGGCGGTGCTTCGGCGAGGGGTACACCTTGCCCAGATACGAACCGTCGCCAAGCTTCCGCGTCTTGGGCAGGACGAGTTGGTGCTTGGCTCTCCAAACCAGCTTGGCTCTCGTCGTAAGCGCCTGTTTCCACAGCGGATAGCAGAAGAAGTTGCGATCGGCCAGGCAGAGCATGTTCCTGCGCAATTTGCCGAGGATCCGGCGCGCCAGCGTCGTCTCGCCGACGTCATACCGATCCATCTCCGCACCGAACACCACGTGCGTGCCGTTCTCGACGAATCCGACGACCCGAACCTGCGGATAGGCGCTCAGTCCTCGCGTCGAGCCCGGCCGGCCGAACGCCTTCTCGTTCGCCTCCGACTCGGCCACGTCGACGACGAACCCATCCATCGCCACCACGCGCCAGGATCGAAACCAGGCACCCAAAGTCTTCTTCTTCGCGATCGGACCGACATGCTCTTGATAGAGCGTCTCGATCGGCTCGCTCCCCAGCCGCTGCCGCGCCTGGGTGATCGCGGAATCGGTGGCGACCTTCACTCGATCCGGCCAGATCCACCCGGCTCCGTCGAGCAGCCGGCGCAGGACCTCGCGACAACCCACTCCGACGAACAGCCCAAGCGCGATGACGTAGTGCACCATCATCGGCGCGGTCAGCAGCCGCCTCCGAATGCCCTCCCGCTTCGTCGCCTTCAGAATCGCCCGGATCGTCTCGAGCGGAAACGCCTCGGCGAGCACTCCGATCCCTACTCGTTCGATATCGAACCCCTGAGCGGAAGCACCCATCACACCCTCCCTTCGCTCGCGTCAATGATCGCTTAACTTAGGGCCATTGCGATTAGGCCTCGATTAGGCCCAATGGCCTTCAGTTAGCGACGAACCGTGCGAATTCGGACCGAGCTCCGGTTGCCAAGGCCCGGTGGAAAGGCCGGTTTCCGAGGGTTTTGGCACATCCGGTCGGCGAACGACGCTCCAGAAGTGGTGACTCGGTTGCGCCTGACCGCTTAACTTAGGCCATTGCGATTAGGCCGCAACACAGGCGAGGACGGAACGTGCAGAAGGGTTGCGCGGGTGGAGCGTGCAACGACCACGACATGAGCCACAGGCCGGGCGAGGGTGGGTGCGTCACCGGGCATCATTCCGAACAACGAAGCTCTGACCCCGAGAGTTCCGTGTGGGTCAGCGGCCTCCCGCCCGACGAGGAGTAGTAGTCAGCGGTGACGACGGCCGCGATGATGATCATCGGCATCGTCGCGGTCGTCGCCCGCTGATGGCGTCATCCTCGTCTGCGGAGTGCATCGACCAACGACAGACAAAGCCAGATGGTCAGAATGACCATCCCAGCAACCGCAGCTTTGTTGACGCTCTGCAGGATCGCAGCGACGACCGTTGCAAAGCGGGCATTTGAGAGCCGCGCGAGCGCATCGCTCGTTAGTAGCCACAAGGTAGACGCAAACAACATTGCCGCCACGAGGAGGTAGACGGACACGCGCTTCAGAACCGTGCGTGGCCCCGCATACGAACGGAGGCTCGGTCTCACCGCCGCTCCTCCCTATCGTCAACACCGGGAACCCGCTTCAGGCTCTTCTGCTGAGCGGCGCCAACAAGAGGATCGGCTATTGCGCCTCCAGCCGCCGCTCCGGCAGCTTTCGTTCCCTCGATCGCAGCGCGTGCTCCTTTGTCTGCCCCAAGACCGGTGTTATTGGCGAGCGACTCAGCATTGAGAGCGGCCGCGCCCATCGTCTGTTTTTCTACCTCTCCAGCGACCATCCGTGTCCCGAGCTTCTCGCCGATCTTGCCAGCCACAACGCCACCCGCGTAGTCAGTCGCAGCGTTGACAAGTGTAGGTGTCTCTCCATTCATCTTCCGAGTCATGAATCCACCAATCAACGCACCACCACCAGCCCCGATGAAGACCGTGCCCTTGCTTGCGCCTGCGAGAAGACCTGCCATCGCTCCTCCGACGCCAGCGTTGTTGACACGACGGTAGTCCACCGGCCGTTGCCAACCCCATCCTTGATCAGCGACCTCGAGAACCGCGCCGACAACATACCCGATCGCCATCCCCGCAACCGCCACAGGATCCCGCCCGTCCGGATCCACCTTGTTGACCGGGTTGTTCGCGACGTACGCGTAGCGGTTCCAGCTCTGCGGTTTCTTTGAGTCCCATCCACCCGGATCGGCGGATAAGAAGCGTCCCACCTGCGATCCGTAGTACCGGGCGTGCACGTAGTCGAGCGAGGCGGTCGGGTCGCCGACTGCCACGTCCCGCTCGTGCCCGGTGAACTGCATCCGTGAGCGGGCAGGCTCGGCCGGATTCCCGCTCAGTTCCTCACCGAACGGATGGTAGTCGTGCACTCCCACCGTCTGGCCCGCGTCACTCGTGATCAGTCGTGGCGTGCCAAGATGAT
>JBAQWH010000621.1:0-7247 GCA_049298815.1 Thermoanaerobaculia bacterium
GTTGTACGTAACGATGCCGGTAACGACATCGATCGAGGAGGACCACCTTGCGCGTGCTGCTGGCTGACGACCATTCCATCGTGCGGCGCGGAATGCGGGCGCTGCTCGAGACCGATCCGTCCGTCGAGGTCGTCGGCGAGGCGGCAGACGGGCTCGAGGCGCTGAAGCTCTGCGAGGAGCATCAGCCCGACGTCCTGATCCTCGACGTCGCGATGCCGAGACTCAACGGAATCGACGTCGCCGCGCGCTCCCAGAAGCTGCCGCACCCGCCGCGCGCGATCATGCTCAGCATGCATCTCGACGAGTCGTACGTGATCCGCGCGATCAACGCCGGCGCGTGCGGCTACCTGCTCAAGGACGCGACCGATGAAGACCTCCTGCCGGCGGTGCGCGCGGTGGCGGCGGGGAAATCCTTTTTCAGTCCTGCCGTCAGCGTCGTGCTGGCCGAGGAGTACACGCAGCAACTCCAGGAGCGCGGCCTTTCCGACTCGTACGAGCTCCTGACCGATCGTGAGAAAGAGGTTCTGCAACTCCTGGCCGAGGGGCGTTCGAACAAGGAGGTCGCCTCCCTGCTCGAGGTCGGGGTGTCGACCGTGGAGACCCATCGCGGCAACCTGATGCAGAAGCTCAACCTCCACAGCACGGCCGAGATCGTGCTGTACGCGGTGCGGAAACGGCTCATCGTCTGACTTCACGGGGAACGGTTCACCACAGAGGCACAGAGGACACGGAGGCACACAGAGGGCGTAGGGCGGCCGCGCGCCCAAGCGTCATCCTCGGTACTTCCTCTGTGGACCTCGGTGTCCTCTGTGCCTCTGTGGTGACGTCAGCGGTGCTGCGACACGAACCGGACCACGGCCGCGTAGTACCGCTCCCGCTCGACCGCTGGAATCTCGGAATGCCCGGCGGTCTCGCTGATGAGCATCTCCTTCGGCACGCGCAGCAGGTCGTAGAGGCGCTGCCCCTGCCCGAACGGAATGACGGCATCGCGGCGGCCGTGCATCACGAGGACCGGCACGTCCGCTTCGTTGAGCCAGTCAGCCGTGCGCAGCGCCCGCGGTGCGGTCCACCCGAGTGGAAGTGGGGCGTAGAGCGCGTTGCCCAAGGCACGGAGTGAGGGGACGAGTTCTCGATGATCGCGGAGCTGACCTTGCGTTCCTTGGCGACGCGCGCGGCATACGGTCCGCCGAGCGACTCGCCGTAGACCGCGATCGACTCCGCGCCGAGGGTCGCCGCGTAGTCGTAAGCGGCGCGTGAGTCGAGGAAGAGCTTCGCTTCGGATGGCGTCCCTTCGCTCCGCCCGTAGCCTCTCCAATCGAAGAGGAACACCGACACACCGCGGCTCGCGAAGCGGGCTGCCATCTCGGCGCGATACGTCAGATTGCCGCCGTTCCCGTGGAACCAGATCATCAGTGGAGCGTGCGGATCTGCGGCGCGGAAAAGCCATGCGTGCAGACGAACGCCGTCGGTCGTGCTGAACGAGTGATCGCTCGGCGTCACCTCGAACGCCGAACGGTCCCAGTAGCCCGACGGATGGCGATCGGGAAAGAACATCGACGTGCGCCGCAGGTACTGCGAGAACAGCACCACGATGCCGCTCACGACGATGACGAAGAAGACGATCTGGATCAGCAGCTGCGGCCACCTTCCGTCCGCTCCGGCCTCGCTCGTTTCATCCTTCATACTTCGGACTTCTGACTTCGCGCCAGCGTCGCGCTCATCCCGTGTTCCGCATGCCGGCCGCGATTCCGTTGACCGTGACGACGAACGCCTCGCGCAGCTCCGGGTCCTGCGACCGGCGGAAGCGGCGCAGGATCTCGGCCTGCACGACGTTGATCGGGTCGACATAGGGATTGCGCACGTCGATCGAGCGACGCAGCGCATGGTTGTTCTCGAGCAGGCGCTCGTGGCCGGTGATGCTCCTGACGAGTGCGATCGTCTTCGCGAGTCTGTCACGAAGCTCCGATCCGATGGGCCGCAGTGCGTCGTCGACGAGCATCCGGTCGTAGTGGCTCGCGATCCTCGCTTCGGCCTTCGCGAGGACCATCTCGATGAGCTCGACGGTCGACCTGAAGAAGGGCCACTCGCGCAGCATGGTGGCGACGGTCGCTTCGTCAGCCGCGTCGATCGCCTCCGCGAAGCCGAGCCAGGACGGGAGGAGAAGACGGTTCTGGGTCCAGGCGAACTGCCACGGAATCGCGCGGAGCGACTCGACCCCTTTCTTCGCTCCGCCGCGGCGTGCCGGGCGGCTGCCGATGTTGATCTCGCCGAGCTCGACCTCCGGCGTCGCGGCCCGGAAGTAGTCGAGGAACTCCGGCGTCTCGTAGACGAGCTTTCGGTACGACTGCGCGGCCGCGTCGGACATCCGCTGCATGGACTCGCGCCATTCGTCGCGTGGAGCAGGCGAGGGGACGAGGGTCGCGTCGAGTGTCGCCGTCGCGTAGACCTCGAGCGTCCGGAGCGCGATGCCCGCGAGCCCGAACTCCGCCTGGATCATCTCGCCCTGCACGGTGACGCGCAGCCTCCCCTCGACGGAGCCGGGCGGCTGTGACTGAATGGCGAGATACGTCGGGCCACCACCTCGCCCGACGCTGCCGCCGCGGCCGTGGAACAGCGTGAGCCGGATTCCGGCGCGACGGCACGCATCGACGATCCGTTCCTGCGCGAGGAACAGCTCCCACGCCGCGGTGAAGCGGCCGGAGTCCTTCGACGAATCGGAGTAGCCGATCATCACTTCCTGGCTGCCGTCGATCCGGTCGCGATACCGATCGATCGCGAGCAGCTCGGACATCGACTCGCCGGCGTGGCGCAGGTCGGCGATCGTCTCGAAGAGCGGCACGATGCGCAGTGGGTCGCGGACGCCGGCCGCCTTCTGCAGGAGCGCGACGGCAAGCACGTCTGATGGCTTCGACGCCATGGTGATGACGTAGGCGCCGAGGGAGTCGCGCGGGATGGCGGCGATGGCGCGGAAGGTCTCGAGGTCTTCGCGCGCGTCGTCGTCGAGGTCGAGACCGTCCGGGATCAGCGGGCGGCGCGACTCGAGCTCCTCGAGCAGGAACTGCTGCCGCCGCGCTTCATCCCATTCCGCGTAGCTGCCGAGACCGAGCTCGCGCGTCAACGCGTCGAGGAGTGCGGTGTGACGCGCGGAGTCCTGCCGGACGTCGAGCCGCACGAGAGTCAGACCGAAGGCGTAGACGCGGCGGATGAGGTCGAGCAGGCGTCCGTCCGCGATGATGCCGTTCCGGGTGTCGTGGAGCGACCGGTAGCACCGCAGTAGCGGATCGAGCAGCTCGTCGCGCGAGAGCATCGCACCCTGTTCGGTCCAGGTGCGCCATCCGTCACGCTGTGCGAGTGCTTCCTCGATCGAATCGCGCGTGAGGAGCAGGCGCTCGCGGACGTCGCGCAGGACCGCGCGGTACGGCTCGGTGACCGACGGCAGCTCCGCGGATCCGGAGCGCATCGAGAGCTCTCCCCGCAGTGCATCGACTTCGCGAAAGTAGAGGTCGGCGGAGACCCAGCGCGCGAGCAGGCAAGCGTCGCCCGTGACGCTGGCGGTCACGTTCGGATTTCCGTCGCGATCGCCGCCGATCCATGAGCCGAAGCGGATCGGTGCGGCGTCGAGCGGGAGCGGCCGTGACGTGTGCGTGCGCAGCGCGTCGTCGAGCGAACGGAGCGACCGCGGCAGGGCGTCCCAGACCGTCTGTTCGAAAATGAACAGTCCCCCTTTGACTTCGTCGAGCGGCGTCGGTCGCTCGTGCCGCACTTCATCGGTCGTCCAGGCGGATGCCACCTCGCGACGGAGCTCGTCGACCAGGTGCTTCTCTTCGGCAGCGGTCAGCTGCTGGCGATCGCGCTCGGCGAGCAGGCCTCCGATGCGCGTGTACTTCTGCAGAAGCGTGCGGCGCGCGACCTCCGTCGGATGCGCCGTGAGCACGAGCTCGATCCCGAGCGACGTCACCGTGTCGAAAAGCCGCTCGTCGTCGACGCCCTTCTCCCGCAGCTCCGCAAAGAGTGCTGCGAACGATCCGGGCTGCGGCGGTGCTGCAGCGTCGCGCTGATAGTGACGCCGCCGGCGCACGCGGTGGTGCTGCTCGGCGACGTTTGCGAGATTCAGGAAGTGCGCGAACGCGCGCGCGACCGGCAGTGCCTCGGCCGTCGGTCTCGTCTCGAGCAGCTCCGCGAGCCGCTGGAAGTCCGCCTCTTCGCCGGCGCGTGCACTCTTCGACAGCGCGCGCACCCGCTCGACGAGATCGAAGAGCTGGACGCCTTCGTGCGTGCGGAGCGTCTCGCCGAGAAGCTCGCCGAGGAGATGAACGTCGTCGCGGAGTGGCCGGTCGCTGGAATCGGGCATGACCGATCGTAGGCCCTTTGCAGTGCCCGTTCCGAGTCGGCGATCGCGAAGTTCCACGGCAGAGCTCGTCCTGCCCGTACAATCGTTCGTACACAGCACGGCCGCGACCGGGAACCGGAGTTCCTCGGTCCCTGAGTCCCTCGGTCCCTCGGGGTTCCTCGAAAGTTGGCGCGACGCGGGGCTGCGGGTGAGATCTTTGGGCCGTGCAAAGCCCCCTGGGTCCGTAGCAGAGTGAGGAGGAGTCGTTCGATGGAGGTAGCCGTCCAGCCGACGTTTGCCCCGGTTCGCGAGAGTTTTCGAGCCGTCGCAACGACGATCGTCCCCGAAGCGGTGAAGCTCGGCCCGGAGGAGTGGGCCGAGGTCGAGGCGATCATCGAGCAGGGGCTCGCCTCGCGCCCTGCCGCGATCCGCCGGCAACTGCGTCTCTTCGTCCGCATCCTCGAGCTTCTGCCGCTGGTCCGCTTTGGCCGCACGTTCCGCGGTCTCGACGAGAGCCGGCGGGTCCGCTTCCTCCTCGCGATGCAGGACGCGCCGCTGCTGCTCCTCCGCCGCGGTTTCTGGGGCGTCCGCACACTCGTCTACATGGGCTACTACTCGCGCGCTGCGGCCCGTGCCGAAGTCGGGTACAGGGCGAGCGTCGAAGGATGGGAGGGACGCCGATGATCGAGAAGCACTACGACGTCGTGATCGTCGGCTCGGGCGCGGGAGGCGGGACGGTCGCGAGCGAGCTCGCGCCGCTCGCGCGGGACGGGAAGAAGATCCTCGTCATCGAGCAGGGGCCGCGATTCGCGAAGGGCGAGTTCACCGGTCGCGAGCTGGAGATGGCGCCATCGCTCTATCAGGACGAGGGCGGGTTTCTGACGAAGGACGGGACGATGACGCTCGCGTTCGGGCGTGCACTCGGCGGCTCGACCGTCGTCTACACCGGGACGTCGATGCAGCCGCCCGCGCGCGTCATCCGCAACTGGGACGTGCCGGGGCTCACGCACTCCGACCTCGACCAGCGCGCGCGCAAGTACGCCATACAGAACAACGTGCATCTCCTTCCGGCCGAGGAGCTCAACGACAACAACAAACTGTTCGTCGAGGGTTGCCGCAATGCGGGATTGCACGCGGAGCAGTTTCCGATCAACGTGAAGGGCTGCCGAGGCGCGAGCGTCTGCAACCTCGGTTGTCCGCACGGCGCAAAGCAGGGGACCGATCGCGTGCAGCTGCCGGTCGCGGAGGGCGCGGGCGTCGAGGTCGTGACGCGGGCCGAGGCCCTCAGGCTCGAAGAGCGCGCGGTCGTCGTCCGAGTGAGTGAGCAGCGCGCGGGATTGAAGGGGCTTCCCTCGGAATGGGCTCCGGGCGACTATCGCGTCACCGCCGGGACCGTGATCCTCGCGGGCGGCGCCGTCGGCTCGCCCGCGCTCCTGCTCCGCTCGAACCTCGCGGGTCTGCCGAAGCGCGTCGGTGAGGGGTTCACCTGCCACCCGGCGCACATCCTCGTCGGCGAGCATGCGCGCGAGATCACGAACGACGTCGGCCATCCGAAGAGCTTCTTTCTCGACCGCGCAGTCGAGGAGGGATTCGTCCTCGAGACCTGTATGTACTTCCCGTTCACGACGGCGAAGAATCTCGCAGGATTCGGCGCGCCGCACTCCACCCTCATGCACGCCTTCCCGCGCCTGCAGATGATCCTCGTGCTCGCGTGCGACAAGGCGGTCGCGGGGAATCGTGTGGCGGTCGACCGAGACGGCACGCCGGTCGTCCACTATCGATTCACGCGTGAGACGATCGAGTCCCTCGTGCGCGCGACCCGTGCATCGGCCCGGATTTTCTTCGGGGCCGGAGCACTTCGCGTTCATGCTCCATCCGCGGATCCTCCACTCATCGAGCGCTCCGAGGCGGGTCGCATCGACGAGCTGATCGACGTGCGCCACTTCAAGCCGGGCAAGATCTCGGTCTCCGCGGCGCACCTCATGGGAGGGTGCGGGATGGGCGGCAATGCGAGCGACTCGGTGACCGACTCGCGCGGAGTGGTCCATGGAAGGCCGTGGCTGCGCGTCGCGGATTCGAGCCTCTTCCCCGATTCGCTCGAGATCAATCCTTACCTCACGATCATGGCGCTGGCCGACCGCGTTGCCGAGGGCGTCCTCGAGGACGCCGGCGCGCTCGCCGCCGCAGGAGTCTGAGATGTCGAAGACAGGTGCAGCGCTCGTGGTCCGGGCGCTCGAGGACGAGGGGATCCGGCTCGCGTTCGGGATCCCGGGCACGCACAACATCGAGCTGTACGACGTGCTCGCGACGTCCGAGCGCGTGCGGCCGGTGCTCGTCACCGACGAGCAGAGCGCTTCGTTCATGGCTGACGCCGCGTGGCGCGCGTCGGGCGTGATGGCGTGCGTGAACATCGTGCCGGGCGCGGGGCTCACGCACGCGATGTCCGGCATCGCGGAAGCGTTCATGGACTGCGTCCCGATGCTCGTTCTCGGCTGCGGCATCCGCCGCGACAGCGGGATGGGGTGGCAGCTCCACGACGTCGACCAGGCGGCGATCGCCGCTCCGGTGACGAAGGGAACGTTCCGGCCGAAGAGCGGCGACGAGATCTACGCGACGGTCCGGCGCGCTTGCAGCCTTGCGAGGGAAGGGCGGCCGGGGCCGGTGTTCGTCGAGATCCCTGCCGACTTCTATCTCTTCAAACACGACGATCCGCAGGGATGGAGCGCGTCACACGAGACCCAGCCGCTGGACGCCGGTCTGATCGACCGCGCCGCCGAGGTGTTGCAGGGGGCGAAGCGGGTGCTCATCTACGCAGGACTCGGGGCGGCAGGCGCGCAGCTCGTGCGGCTCGCCGAGGCGCTCGAGGCGCCGGTCGCGACGACGTTCCAGGGGAAGGGCGTCTTCCCCGAATCGCATC
>JBAQWH010000622.1:0-3877 GCA_049298815.1 Thermoanaerobaculia bacterium
CTTGTACGCGAGAAGGGCGTCCCGGTCCGGCTCGATGCGTGCGATCTCGAATGCGACGACGTTCAGTCCGCTTCGCGCGAGGTGCGCGGCCACGATGCGTCGGAGATCCGACCGCCGGGTCGCGAACTCCGAGGTCGGCGACAGCAGCTCTTCGATCGGCACCTGCTGCGTCACCGCCGAGATCGCCTCTCCGACCCGCGTCCGGATCCAGGCGCTCCAACCGTCGCGGACCATCGTCCGCGCGTCGGGAATCTGCTCGCCCGAAATGCTGAAGCGGAGGCGGTAGCTGATCGTGACCGGCACCCCCTCCTTCGAGAGGATGGTGACCGCCCCATCGCGTTGTGCGGCGCCGTTCCTCTTCTCGAACGTCAGCCGGTAGAACTGGTGAGGCGGAAGGAAGGTCACGTGGCTCTGCACGAGACGGACGCGCCCGTTCCCCTTGTCGATCCCGAGGATCAACCGTCGGGAGGAGGGGAGGAACAGGCTGACGAGGACGTAGATCGTCGCCGAAATCCCGGCGATCAGGATCAGGGCACGAGACAGACGCGAGCGGAACATCGCGCCGGAACAATGCGGGAAGAGTGCCGGGTTGGAGTCGTTAGTGGTTAGTCGTTAGTCGTTAGTAGAAAAACCACGGTCCTCTCGTGCCCAGCCTCTACTAACGACTGACCACTAACGACTAACGACTGTCATTTCCGGCGCTTGACCAGCTGCTTGACCTCGTCGTTGCCAAGCGGGCTCTGCGCTGAGACGATCACGGCCGCCGTCCCGTCGCGGAATGCGGGGATGTTGCAGCGGACGGTCGTAGTGCCGTCGGCCGCAGTCTTCCCCCGGAAGATCACGCGCGGAGGCTCGACCGTGGAAATGACCTTCACTTCGATCGCCGCTGCGGCGATCGGCGCCTGCGAGAGGCTCTTCTTCGCCGCGACCCGCAGCTCGAACGGCGCCCCCGCAAAAAAATCGCAGTCGTTCAACAGCGACAGCTCGAGGTGCTCGTTCTCGGCCTCGGACGCCAGGTAGTCGATGATCACCTGGTCGAGCGTCCGGCTCTCGTCCACCGCAAACGGCTTCTCGGGAACGGCCGGAACCAGCGGGATCTCCGCCGGCGTCGCGCCGGTCTGCGTCAGGAGCGAAGTCCCGGCCTTGGTCGCATCGGCAGGACCGTCGAGGCGGCCCCGCTTGATCGCAGCGATCATGGTCCGGTGCTGCTGCTCCATGAGGCTGCCGACCCACTTCTCGTCGATCCCCGCCCGCACCTGCTCGGCATACGACGTTTTCTTCGACGCGAGGATCTCGCCGCCGACGTAGACGAGGCTCTCGATATAGGGATTCTGCGTCCCTTTGTCCTCGGTCTGGACGTGGTAGATCTTGTCGTTGTGCCTGATGTCGGTGTTGAAACCGGTAATCAAGGGGGAGCTCCAGTAACTTTCTTGGAATGTGGATCTTAGCAAGACTGAAGGGCGAAGTGTGAACACCGGCTTCTGAGAGTCCATCCCAGGTCCCTTCACTCTTCACTCTTCACCCTTCACTCTTCTCCTGGAGAAGTACCTGCAAGGAACTGAACATGCCCAACCGTCTCGCCTCCGAGGTCTCGCCCTATCTCCTGCAGCACGCCCACAACCCGGTCGACTGGTACCCGTGGGGTGACGAGGCATTCGCCCACGCCCGCGAGGCGGACCGGCCGGTGTTCCTGTCGATCGGCTACTCGGCCTGCCACTGGTGTCACGTGATGGAGCGGGAGTCGTTCGAAAGCGACGAGATCGCCGGGCTCCTCAATGCGGGCTTCGTCGCGATCAAGGTCGACCGCGAAGAGCGGCCCGACGTCGACTCGATCTACATGAGCGCGGTCCAGATGATGACCGGTCACGGCGGGTGGCCGATGTCCGTCTTCCTCACGCCCGACGGGCGTCCCTTCTTCGCCGGGACGTACTTCCCGCCCGACGACCGCCACGGCCTGCCGTCGTTCCGGAGAGTGCTCGAGCACGTGAACGAGCTCTGGACGACGCGGCGCGACGCGGTGGAGGAGGCTTCGAGCGAGGTGCGTGACGCTTTGCAGCGGTCGCTGCAATCGGGCGGCGCCGGCGGGACCGTCGATCGCGCCGGCCTCGACGAGGCTGCGCAGAAGATCGCGGCCGCCTACGACCCCCGCAACGGCGGATTCGGCGGAGCTCCGAAGTTCCCTCCCGCGATGGCGCTCGAGTTCCTGATGCAGGTCAGCCAGAGGACCGGCGATGAGCGGCTCACCGCCGTCGTGGTCAACACGCTCGTGAAGATGGCGCGCGGCGGGATCTACGACCAGCTGGGCGGCGGCTTCCATCGCTACTCCGTCGACGAGCGCTGGCTCGTTCCTCACTTCGAGAAGATGCTGTACGACAACGCGCTGCTCGCCCGCGTCTACACGCATGCCTGGCAGTGGATGAAGGAGCCGTTCTTCGCGCGGATCGCGACCGAGACCCTCGACTTCGTCGTGCGCGAGCTGACCTCGCCCGAAGGCGGGTTCCACTCGACCCTCGACGCGGATTCCGAAGGTGAAGAAGGGAAGTTCTACGTCTGGAACCGGAGCGAGCTGACCGCGATCCTCGGCGAGGAGGACGCGCGCGCCTTCGCGGCGCTCTACGACGTGACCGACGAAGGGAACTGGGAAGGACGCAACATCCTCAACATGCCGCGCGACGTGGCTGCCGTCGCCGCCGAGCTCGGAACCGATCCCGATCAGCTGGCCGGCATTGCGGTGCGCGCCAGGCAGGCGCTCTACGCTGCCCGATCGAAGCGGATCTGGCCGGGACGCGACGACAAGATTCTCGCCGGATGGAATGGCTGGATGCTCGGGGCGTTCGCCGAGGCCGCAATCGCGTTCGGTCGGGACGATTACCGCGAGATCGCGCGGCGGAACGCCGGCTTCCTCCTGACTCGCATCGACAGCGCAGGTCGCCTCGTCCGTCACGCCAGGATCGGAGGTCTGCTCGAGGATTACGCCGGCGTCGCCTGGGGGCTGACGCTCGCGTGGGAGGCGACCGGCGAACGGCGCTTCCTCGAATCCGCGCGGGCGCTCGCGGACCAGATGCTGCAGCGCTTCACGGACCCGGAGGGCGGGTTCTACGACACGCCTGAGGACCACGAGCGGCTGATCACCCGGCCGCGCGACCTCTTCGACAACGCGACGCCTGCCGGCAACTCCGTCGCGGCCGACGTCCTGCTGCGGCTCGCACTCCTCTTCGCGGACGAACGCTATGCGCGGGCGGCGGCCGCATCGCTCGAACGGACCATCCCGCTCGCCCAGCGATACCCGTCGGGATTCGGCTTCTTCCTCACCGTTGCCGAATGGCGCGCCGGCCAGCCTTCCGAGATCTCCATCGCCGGACCCACCGACGATCCCCGGTTCGGCGAGCTGCTTCGAATCGTCGGTGAGGAGTACCTTCCCCATCGGGTGCTGGTGGCAGGAAGCGAGTCGTCCGACCTGCCGTTGATGGAGAACCGCGCGAGCGAGCGACCGATCGCCTACGTCTGTGTCGGCTACGCGTGTCAGGAGCCGACGGACGATCCGTCCCGATTGCGCGAGCAGCTGACTCGTGGTCCGATGACCGGATGAGCAATCGAGCCCGCGCTCCACTCCTCTACGCCGTCTTCGCGCTGGTCGCGGGCCTCTCGTTCGTCGCGGTGAACGCACCCTTCCAGGTGCCCGACGAGGTCGGCCACTACTGGCGAGTCGCGGCGATGGCCGAGGGGACGTTCGCGCCTCGGGCCGGCGGCGAATCGCCCGCGGCACTCGTGCCGCGGGGCGTGAAGGAGATCGTCGCCGCCACGTGGGTCGACACGGCAGGGAAGGACGACGGAACCGTCGGTCTCGAACGGCTGCGCCGCGCCCGCGCCGTCGAAC
>JBAQWH010000623.1:0-3311 GCA_049298815.1 Thermoanaerobaculia bacterium
CCCCCGAGGGTTGCGAGGAGGAGCAGTGCGACGGCCGGCCGGGTCACGCGCGGTAGTCGCTGCGTGCCACGACGATCTTCGTCAGATCACCGATGGCCGCGACCGAAAGTCCGATCTTCCGCAGGAGCGACATCCGGTTGCTCCGCACCTTTTCGTCGTCGACCATGACCATCACGTCCTTGAAGAACGCCTCGAGCTCCGGAGCCATCGCCGCGAACGACTGCAGGGCCGGCCCGTAGCGTCGGTCCGCGATCATCTCGGAGATCTGCGCGCCGACGAGGTCTGCGAGTGAGGCGAGCCGTTTCTCGGCCTCGATCTCGAGCAGCGAGCCGTCGACCTCGGTGCTCGTGTGGCCGGCGGTGATGTTCTCGATGCGCTTCACCGAGTCGAGGATCGACAGGAAGTTCGGCTCGGGGCGGACCGTCTTGAGTGCCTGGATCCGCTCGACCAGGTCGATGAGCGAGCCGCTCCACCCGGCCTCCATCGCGGCGGCGACCTCGTCGTACGCGAAGTTCCACGCGGAGGTCTCGAGGATCGTGCGCACACGCTCCGCAAGGAACGCCATGAGGTCATCGCGCACGGCCGTGTTGCCGGTGGCACCGTGAGCCTCGAGCGCGAGGTCGACGAGCCTGTCGACCCCGATGCGGACCTCGCGCTTGTCGCGATTGAGGAGGATCTGGACCGCGCCCTGAGCCGCGCGGCGAAGGGCGAACGGGTCCTTCGATCCGGTCGGCTTCGCGCCGATCCGGAAGAAGCCGGCGAGCGTGTCGAGCCGGTCGGCCAGGGAGACGATCGCTCCGGTCAGTCCTCGCGGAAGCGCGTCGTCCGCGTTGACCGGGAGGTAGTGATCGTAGATCGCCTGCCACACCTCGGCCGGGAGGCCTTCTTCGCGCGCGTAGATCCCACCGATCTGCCCCTGCAGGTCGGTGAACTCCTTGACCATCTCGGTGACGAGGTCGGCCTTGCAGAGCGAGGCCGCCGTCGCGACGTCGTCGGGAACGACGCCCGTCTCTGCGCAGATCGCGACCGCAATCTTCGCGATCCGGTCGGTCTTCGCGCGGTAGTTGCCGAGCTTCTCCTGGAACTGCAGGTGTTCGAGCTGCTCCATCCGTTCGGCGAGCTTCTTCTTCCTGTCGGTTTCGTAGAAGAACTGCGCGTCGGCAAAGCGGGCGTTCGTGACGAACGAGTTGCCGTAGGCTGCATTGCCGTCCGGATCGCCGTCGTTATCGAGGACCGCGAGGAAGAAGTTCGTCAGCGCCCCCGCTTCCGTGCGGATCGGCAGCTGCTTCTGGTGGACGCGCATGACCGTGACGAGGACTTCCTCGGGCAGCGCGAGATATTCGCGGCGGAACTCGGCGCGCACCAGCCCGGGGTACTCGGTGAGGTACTGCCATTGCAGCCAGATCGCCGCGTCGACCGACGGCGTGCCGCCGACTTCGTTCGCGAGCTGCCGGGCGCGCTGGATCATGACCTGGCGACGGCGGATCGGATCGACCACGACACGCTCGAGCTCGAGCCCGGTCACGAGGTCGTTGCATGACGCCACCTCGATCGTCTTCCGCGAGAGCGTCCGGTGGCCGGTGGTCGTGGTGCCGGAGGTGACGCCGAAGATGGAGGTCGGCAGATGCGTCCCGTCGAACACCGAGACGACCCCGTGGATCGGTCGGATGTACGAATACTCTCCGGTGCCCCAGCGCATCATCTTCGGCCAGCGGAGCGACTCGATGATGCCGGGGATCCGTTGCTGGAGAAGCTCGCTGGTCGCGCGCCCCTCGACCGTCCTGCGGATGCGGACGTAGTCGTCGGGGGAGTCGATCAGGTCGGCGTTCGTCGCGTTCTGTTTCTTGAGGAAACCGGCCAGCGCCTGCGTCGGGTTGCCCTCGCTGTCGAACGCGCTCTTCTTCGGTGGACCTTTGATCTCCTGCTCGCGATCGGCCTCGCGCACCGGCAGTCCGGTCAGCAGGAAGATGATGCGGCGGGGCGTGCTGTAGACGCAGACGGAGCCCGGCTGACCGTCAACGCCGACCTCGCTCACGAGCTTCGAGAGGCGGTCGTTCAGCGTTGCGGTCGCAGCGTCGTGCATCCATGCGGGGATCTCTTCGGTGAGGAGCTCGAAAAAGTACTCGGCCATCGGTCAGGCTTCCGTCGTCCCGGTGGACGGAGTCGCGCTCTGCAGCAGTGGGAATCCGAGCTCGCGGCGTGCTTCGAGGAACTGCGCGGCGCAGCGGACCGCGAGGTCGCGCACACGCTTGATGACGCCGACGCGCTCGGTCACGGAGACCGCGCCGCGTGCGTCGAGCGTGTTGAAGACGTGCGAGCACTTCAACGTCCAGTCATAGGCGGGAAGCACCAGCTTCGCGTCGAGGCAGCGGCGCGCCTCGGCCTCGTACGACTCGAACAGCTGCCAGTGAAGCGGGACGTCGGCGGTCTCGAAGTAGTACTTCGAGAACTCGTACTCGTCCTGCTTGCGGACGGCGCCGTAATTCGCGCCGCCGCCGAACTCGATGTCGAATACCGAGCTCTCGCGCGCGAGGAACATCGTCAGACGCTCGAGGCCGTACGTGATCTCCGCCGAGATCGGCGAGAGGTCGATGCCGCCGGCCTGCTGGAAGTAGGTGAACTGCGTGATTTCCATCCCGTCGAGCAGGATCTGCCAGCCGACTCCCCAGGCTCCGAGCGTCGGCGACTCCCAGTTGTCCTCTTCGAAGCGGATGTCGTGACGGGTCAGGTCGAGGCCGAGGGCACGCAGCGAATCGAGGTACAGCTCCTGGACGTCGAGCGGCGACGGCTTGAGGATGACTTGAAACTGGTAGTGCTTGCCGAGACGGAACGGGTTGTCACCGTAGCGGCCGTCGGCGGGACGGCGGGAGGGCTGGACGTACCCGACGTTCCACGGCTCGGGGCCGAGAACGCGGAGGAACGTCGCGGGATGCATCGTGCCGGCACCAACCTCGAGGTCGAGTGGCGACTCGATCATGCAGCCGCGCCCGGCCCAGAAGTCCTGCAGCTTCAGGATCAGCGATTGAAACGTCACCCGGGGCATAGGGCGCGCATTCTAGTTCAAACGAATGGGACGAATGGGACCTGTGGGACGGGAGGCGGGGTGGGTCCCATCGGTCTCATAGGTCCCATTCGTCCCATCGTACCCGTTCGCCTACCCGAACGGCGCCGTGTCGGTCCGAGTCGCGGGAGGCGGTGGCTCGGCCGTGTCGGTCGGCGGCGGCGTTGGCTTCTCCGGGTTCGGCTTTTCCCGAGTCGTGGTCGTGTCGGTCGAAGGAGGCGTGCCGGTGGCCGGAGGAGGGGGCGCGACC
>JBAQWH010000624.1:0-1931 GCA_049298815.1 Thermoanaerobaculia bacterium
TTCCTGGATGGTCGTGGTCGGCACGTTGGGATCGTATCCGGGGACGGCACCGGGCGCACCCGGCGCTCCGGCAACCGTGACCGCCTGCGGCGGGACGAGGATCCAGTCGGCCTCGCCGGTGAGCGGGCAGAGGAGCTCCTCCTCGCCGCGGACGACGCGAGGCTGGCGGGCGTCATGGAGCTGCTTGAGGCTCGTCGGCAGGACCTTGTGCTTCTGGTGGAAGGTCATGATCGCGCGGGCGTACTGCTTCATCACCCAGATGGTCTGCCGGTCGCGCTCGCGGTTCATCACGAGGGACCACTGATCGGGGACCGTGTACGCCACGAAGATGCTGATCAGCGTCATGATGATGATCAGCCCGGCGAGAGTGAACCCTTCCTGGCCGCCTGCGCGGTCCTGCGCAGAGCGTGGCGGTGCAGCCGCGCCGGAGTGCGCCTGCCCGCTGCGGAGCTGAGCCGCGCCGTCAGAGATCCGCGTACGGAACATTGTCGAACGTGGTCCCCTCGGCCTTGCTCTTCACGTCGATGACGCCCGGCCCCTGGGTCATCGCTTCGGGATCGGTCTCGGCCTCCATCTCGTCCATCCCCGGGGTGTCGACCACCGCTTCCCAGTCGGCCTGGTCGGTGATCGGGTCCTTCGGGATGTTGCGGAGGTAGTGAGGCACGAGCTCGTTGAGGTCGGTCGGGAAGCGCTGTTTGTCGGCGTAGAAGTTGTCGATCGCCTGGCGCATCTTGAACAGGTTGTCCTTGAGCGCCGCCTCGCGCGCCTTGCGCTGGGCGTTCCGGACGTTGATGACCGCGACGGAGGCGAGGATCCCGATGATGGTGACGACGACGAGCAGCTCGATGAGCGAGAAGCCCGCCTGTCCGCGGCGCGCGCGGAGGCGCTGCAGCACGGTCGGTGTTGATTCGTCAGGAGTCTGGTTCATCGGATGTCCTTTGCAGCGCTACCACTCGTTGTAGCGCGTCTTGCCGTCGAGAGAGAGTGCGGTCGAGGTCGAGTGGACTTCGAAGACGTTGTCCTTGTTCGACATCGAGGTGTCGGGGTCGTCGGTCGTGGAGAGGGTGATCCACTCCTTGCGGCCGGTCATCGGGTCGATGAGGTCGCGCTCGCGCAGCAGCCGGACCTTCCGGCCGTCGGAGAGCTCGATCCCCTTGAGCAGCTCGTCGAGGTCCTTCGGATAGCCATCCGAGCCGAGGGCCTGCATCTGGGCGGGGCGGATCGGCCCCTGCTGCATGGTGTTGAGGTCGTGGTAGCGGTCGACAGCGTCGGTGATCTTGCGAAGGCGGTCGCGGAGCTCGATCTCCTTCTGCCGCCTGATCGAGAAGCGCGCGACCGGAAGTGCGACGGACGCGAGGATCCCGATGATCGCAACCACCGTGATCAGCTCTGCAACCGTGAAGCCTCGGCTCCCGCGAATTCTCTGGAACATGGGTGAGCCCGCCAGCTACTGCACCTTTGCCCGGCCGCCCGCGACCATGGCGCCGACCGCCTGGCCCTGCGCGGTGCGGAGCTCCGGCGTGTCGATGACGAGCGTCGCCTCGCCGGTGAGTCCCATCACGCGGAGCGACAGGATCTCGCCGCCGCTGACGAAGGCCAGAGGCTTGCCGTTCGACGAGGTGATGCGGATGGTGCCGAGGTCGCGGTTGATCGTGACGATCGGTGGCTTGGCCGGGTCGATCGTGAGCGCCGCGCCGAACGTCACGTCGCCGACCTCGATCGCCTGCGGATCGAACCGGAACGAGAGCTCGGGGGTCGTGAGGCCGTCGACGTCCATCGCGACGATGTTCCACATCCGCGTCTCCCCCGGCTTGAGGGCGATGTTCGACGGCTGAGCCGCAATGCGCGGCGGCAGCCGCAGGCCGCCTTCCGACGTCTCCGAGATCGAAGCCTCGGCGACCGACGTGGTGGCGACCGATGCGGCCGCGAGT
>JBAQWH010000625.1:0-1669 GCA_049298815.1 Thermoanaerobaculia bacterium
CGACGCCGTGCCCCACTCGCCGAACCCGCAACCTGCATCGACCCGCCGACCTCGTGCCTCGATTCGAGGTCACATACTTCGCCGATCTCCCAAATCAAACAAGGCGGTCCTCACCGGAGGGACACGTTTGCGAACGGAGTTGTCGTGAACGGCCGAAATTGTCGGGGCACTTGCCGACATCGCCGAGTCGTCGCGCGAATGTCGGCTTATTTATTTGGAAGGCCTGAACCGGACAGGCAGAAGACGGCTCCGAATTCACGTTCATCTTTGGCCGGCTCGCGCCCATCCCGGACGCTACGTAGCGGAACGTGGTTACCGAAAAGCGGGCATAGCCGGCTCGCGGCCTGGTCGCTCGCCCGCATCCGCTACTGGGACCTACTCCGCGCGATAGGCTGGGAAGACAGACGGTCGAAATAGGCGGCTTCATTGCGGAGCGGTGTCACTCGATACAGGAAATCTGATCAATCAAGTCTCGTCTCAGACGAGATAAAATCGTTGACCCTCCGCGTTTGAGAACTCGTCGTCGTAGAGCATCCTGCACTCGGCCTTCGCCGCCTCCAGCGAGGATATTAGCAGGTCGAGTTCGAGCTTTCGTTTTAACCCATCAGCCCGCATGCTTGCCGGGCAAGAACATTCTACGGGGGACGCTGCAGCGTGCCGAACGGTGACTATCTCGGAAAGCGCGGCGCGAATGCTGGCGACGATTACCATGAGCTCTGGGCGGTCCGACGCGCGCTCGAACTAATCGTCCCGGGCACGCCGCTCGTCGCGCTCACCGTCGAGGGCGTCCTCGCCGCCGATGAGGCGGGCATAGCCGACGCGATGTGGGACGGCGTCGACGCCGCCTGTTACTTTGGCCCCGATCTCGAGCGGATCGAGCGGGTCGAACTCGTCCAGCTCAAATATTCCGGTTCGTCGCCGACCGCACGCTGGACCGTTGCCCGGCTCGCCCACGCCGACAACCAGAAGAAGACCAACGCGGTCATCCGTCGGCTGGCAACCGCTTGGAAGACGATGCGCGAGCAGCGTCCCGCGCTCGACGCCGCCCGCGGGATCAGCGTCAAACTCGTCAGCAACCAACCGGTCGTCAACGAGGTGACGCGTGCGCTCGCGGCTAGGCCCTCCGACCCCAAGCGCACGCGGCTGCGCAAGGCGAGCGGGCTTGGCGCGCGCGACTTCACCTCCTTCGTCGCAGCGCTTGACCTCAGCCAGTGCGGCGACGTCTCGCGCTTCGCGCATGAGGAGCGCGTCATCGTCGCCTTGTCCGTGCTCAAGGACGGCGACGTGCGCTCTGAGTTCGCGCAGCTGCGCGAGTTCATGCGCAAACGCATGCGCCCGGAGGGCAAGGGCCAGGAGATCACCGCCGAGAGCATCTTCAGCCTGTTCGGCCACGCCGACCGCCGCGCTTTCTTCCCATGCCCCGCGCGGCTCGAGGTCGCCGCCCCGCTTATTCCACGCGCAGCAAGCGACACGCTTCGTGACCGCTTCCTCGCCGGCGCGATGAAGCTCTGCCTCCGCGGTGCGGGCGGCGAAGGCAAGACGACCGTGCTACAGGACCTCGCCACCAAGCTGCCGAAGGGCTCCGAGCTCATCGTCTATGACTGCTATGGCGAAGGCACCTACCTCGACGCCGACGGCCACCGCCACCGCGCTGAGGACGCGTTCCTCC
>JBAQWH010000626.1:0-1904 GCA_049298815.1 Thermoanaerobaculia bacterium
CTCCACAGCGGCCCGCTGTCGCGCGCCGCAGAACCCTGCGCTAAACCTCGACTGGCGCGGGCCGCGCGGCGCGCTTTGGAGTGCGGCGCCCGTGGCGCCGCTTTCAGCTGCCTCCACCTCATGTAGAGCTTCGTTCCCCGGCCGACACACCGAGGGACAATCGCCACCTGCGCCCGCGTGACCGGCTCATTCGAGTGGTTCGGTCAACGGGCCGAGCGCACCGCCACCGTCAAGCACGTGGCTTGCCGCAGCCGCGGCGACGACGCATGCAGGTGGAGCGTGACATGGTGAGCGGCCCGTAAGAGGGTATTGGCTCTCCACCGCACTGCCCCTGAGCCCGTCTGGCCGATGTCTTGCTCTATACCTCCGCAGAAGTAAAGAGTCACTCAAAGTGACTGGAGGTATTGGATGACTATCCTCACCTGGCTCATCGTCGGTTTAGTTGCGGGCGTACTCGCCTCGATGGTCATGGGCGGCACCGGATACGGGATCGTCGGTGACATCATCATCGGCATCGTCGGCGCGTTCGTCGGCGGCTGGCTGTTCAGTCAGCTCGGCGTCTCGTCGCCGCTCTCAGGGCTTCCCGGCACGATCTTCGTCGCCTTCATAGGCGCGGTCGTCCTGCTGTTCGTCCTCAGGCTGATCCGCAGCGGCACCTCGCGCCGGCGCGCTTAGCGCTGGATCAGGGTCTGCACCGGGCGGCGGCTCTGCGAGTCGTCGCCCTGACGGCGAGGACTAACGCACACGGTTTCTTCGTGGCGCGGTCGGGATGAGATCGCCACCGGTACGTACGTTGCCGCTATCATGTACGTACGATGGTCAAGAAGCTGACGCGCACCGGGAACAGTCTCGCGCTCGTGCTCGACCGGCCGCTTCTCCAGGAGCTCGGCATCGACGAGGAGACGGAGCTCGAGGTGTCCACGAATGGTGATGTGCTCGTCGTGACGCCGGTGCGCCGCGCGTCGCGGGAGCGCAAGCTGCGAAACGCCGTGGAGGCGATCAACGAGCGCTACGCCGGCCTGTTCAAGCGGCTGAGTGAATAGTGAAGCCGCTGTTCCTCACGCTGGATGAAGTCCTCGCGCTGCACGCGGATCAGATCCGCCGCTACGGCGGCTTTCACGGCATTCGCGATCTCGCGCTCCTCGAATCCGCCGTGGCAAACGCCCGCGCCACGTTCGAAGGTTCGTTCCTGCACCCGACGATCTTCGAGATGGCTGCGGCGTACCTGTACGGAATCTGCCGGAACCATCCGTTCGTCGACGGGAACAAGCGGGCTGCACTCATCACCGCGATGGCGTTTCTGGCGATGAACGACGTCGTGATCCGCGCAGACGACGACGATTTCTACGACCTCGTGATCGGCGTTGCCGAGGGGACAGTGAGCCGCTCGGCGGTCGCCGTGTTCCTCGAGCGAAGCGGTCACCAGCCGTAGCTGCAGCCGTGTTTGCGCCGTCGCCCGAGGCCTCTACGGTCCTGCGGCGATGACGACGTTACGCCGGTGCAGTGCTCTTTTGCAGCATTGCGGCCCCCGTCGGAACGAACCGTGCTTCCCATCCTCGTCATGCGTATGTGCGTTGGAATCATCGGCACCGGGTGGGTAGGAGCGAGCGTCGCGATCTCGACGCTGCAGACGGGGGCGGCGAGCGAGCTCCTCCTTCACGACGCGCGCAGAGAGATCGCCGAGGGGGAGGCGATGGATCTCGCGCAGGGCGCGCCCTTCTATCCGCCTGCGGCCGTGCGCGTCGCAACGATCGAGGAGATGCGAGCCTGCGGCGCGATTGTCGTGACGGCCGGCCGCGGCGGCAGGGCGGGCGAATCGCGCCTCGACCTGTTGCGCGACAACGCCGCCATCATCCGGACGATCGGCGCGACGCTGGTGGGCTTCGACGGAATCATCATCGTCG
>JBAQWH010000627.1:0-2149 GCA_049298815.1 Thermoanaerobaculia bacterium
AATGGCGAGGGTTTCCGCCTTCTTCCTCTGTGCACCCTCTGTGTTCTCTGTGTCTCCGTGGTGAACCGAACGTGGATTCACCACAGAGGCACAGAGGACACGGAGGAGCACGGAGGAGCACCGTCGAGGCGTCGAGTCCTGGTTCGCGTGTCGTTTTCGTCGGCAACGGCGCCGGCGACGCCGTTCTCCTACTCAGGATCCTCCTTCGTCGCGTAGCTCAGGGCTACCTCGCCGAACGCCTTCTGGACGCGGTCGGGGCAGCCACCGAGTCGAGCACTTCGACCGAGTGCTCCGTCAGCACGAAGACCCTGCTGCCGGCGAGCGCTGTTGCGCGGACGACCGACGGCATCGCGAGCGACGCCGGCTCTGACGCCCACCCGGGGACGCCTCTGATGTCGACCGCCGCCCGCTTTCCGATGAGGAGCCCGCAGGGGCCGGCGATCCGGATGCGGTCGTGCCAGGAGCTCACCGGCTGCGGCTCGGCCGGGTCGGGCTTCCTCGCGAGGGTCAGCTCGTCCCACGCGGTGAGGCGGCTGCCGAGCAGGTAGATCTCCCCCGGCAGTGAAGCGACCGATCTCGAGCCGGAGTCGACGCTGGCCGATGCGCGCTCCACGCCGGTCGCAGTGTCGAAGGTCCGCAGCTCCGGGGAGGAGGTGAAGAGCGCCGCCGCGCGCGAGCCGCTGACGCTGAGGTCGACCAGCGCCCCCGCGAGCGTCTGCATCGTCGCCAGCGAGGAATCGAGCACGAGCGTCGACCGCTCGCATCCCGTCGTGAGACAGCCGCGGGAGTAGGAGACCCAGGCGGACGGGCCGGCCGCCGAGATCCCGATCGGCTGCCAGTCGGACGATCCGTCGTGCAGCGTCCGCTCGCGGAGGAGCGCGCCGGCGCGGCTCCACGCGCGGACCACGCCGGTGTTCGAGAGGGTGAAGAGCGTCGAGTCCGACGCTGCCAGGCCGGTGAGGCCGGGAGAGTGTGCGCTGCCGACGTAGTGCGGGGTGAAGTCGATCGCGGTCGAGTAGATGTCGATCGTGTCGCCACCGGCGACGTAGAGGCGGTCGCCGGCTGCAGCGATCCGCGTGTAGTAGCGGTTCGCATTGCGCGTCTCGCGTGCGATCGGGAGGGCGGGACTGGCGTGACTCACGGCGGTCACGCCGTCGCGGGTCGCGAGCACGGCGATGCCGAAGGCGGCGTCGAGAGCCACAGGCTCGGAGGGGAGATCGAACTCGCGGGCGACGCGCGACTTCGAGACGTCCCACACCACGAGCGCTCGCTCGGCCGCCACCAGAAGCGCGTCGCCGTCGAAATCGAGGGCCGTCGCAATGTGCCGGTCGGAGTCCGGGAGCAGCGTGACGGCCCCGGTAACGAGGTCGACGAGGCTGATGCCCTGGTAGGTGAATACGGCGGCGTGCGTCGTGCCGGCAGCGATCGATCCGGTCGCCGCGCCGGGGATCGTGGCGGACCCGACCTGGGCGAGCGGATAACCTCCATAAATCCTTAAGTCCGTATTGCCGTCCTCCTTGATGCTGGCGAAGACGACCTTCCTCCGGTCGGCGCTCGCGGCGATCAGCGAGGGCTTGAAGCCCGCGAGCGCCACCGGTGCCGTAGCTCCGGAAGCGTCGATCGTATGGACTGACCCGTCGGTGAGGAGGGCCACCGCGGATGGGGGGCCGAGCACGGCGCCCCTGACGGATGCAGGCAGGGTCACGCTCCACGGTCCGAACGGGTCGAGCATGCCGTTCCCGAAGGTCTCGACCCAGAGCGTGGCGCCCTTCGAAGCTAGCAGGACCGGCCACCTCGCATCGTGGACGGCGTCCGCGGTCCGGGTCCTGGCGGGGGCGAGGTCGAGGGTCAGCCCCGAGCGGTTGATCGTCAACTCATTCACGAGCGAGCCGGGGGTCGCGAGGAACGCACTGTTCTCGGCCGCGGTGACGCTCGACACGCCGCCGCCGCGATAGCTCGCGAGCGCATAGGGCCTCACGAACGCGCTCGTGTCGAACGACGCAACGCCGATGTCGCCGGCTGCGACGTAGAGCCGATCGCCGGAGCGCTGCATCGCGAACACGCGGTTGTTCGTCCCGCCGTGCGGAGGGAGCTGCGCCTCGAACAATTCGACCGGCCGGCTCGCGACCGCGAAGTCGACGGCGCGCAC
>JBAQWH010000628.1:0-3823 GCA_049298815.1 Thermoanaerobaculia bacterium
GTCCAGAACACCCCGGCGAACCTGGCGCAATACATCCAGAATCCCGCCTCGCTCGACCCGCAGAGCTCCATGCCGGCGCTCGGCATTCCGCCCGAGCACGCCAAGGCGATCGCCGACTACCTGCTGACCTTGAAGTGAGGCCCGCAGAGTGTGGGAATGACTGCCCTCCTCTGAGTTCCCCGGGGTAGACGAGGCCGCGTAGCGGCCGGCAGAATTTAGGCCCCGGCTTCAGCCGGGGCGAACATGTCAGGCCTCATTAAGGAGCCCGCGTAGCGGGCGGCAGAAACCCGCGAGTACTGCCGCCCGCTGCGCGGGCTCGGTTCGCCAATTCGTCACCGGATGGTGCTCCGAGCGGCGCGCGGAACGTGAGGCCCTTCATCCCCACACTCCATCGTAGGAATGGACCTGCCATCCGCGACCGTTGCGGAGTGGACTACACGTTCAGCTCGGGAGAATCGATGAAACGTACGTCCCTCTTCGCCGCGATCGCGCTCGTCTCGGTCGCGTCGGCAGCCACAGCGCAGAAGCTCGATCCCGCCCTCGACGCAGCCGTGCGTCAGGCTCTGCCGGTCTGCGGCGACGTCACCATCACGACCGCGGAATCGCCGATCAAGCTTCCCGCCGGGTTCAAGGGGACGGTCGTCCGGACGGCCAGCAGCCGCTCGACCTGCGCGGGGCAGCTCGTCGGAGTCGTCTCCCCTACCGGAGGCTTTTTCCTCGGCTATCCCTGGGCGATCTCCTCCGAGGAGGGGGCGACGACGGAAGCGCGGATCAAATCGTTCGCGTGGAGGAACCTCCAGACCAACGTCACGCCGGTCCTCGACAAGACGCGGACGGCGGACGGGCTCTACCGCGTCACGTTGAACCAGACCGTCGAGGGCGGCCGCATTCCGATCACGGGCGAGGTGGACGCCGAAGGGACGGTCCTCTTCTTCGGGCACTTCCGCCGGATGAACGGCGACCTCCGCGCCGAGCGGGCCAGAGCGTTCGAGAAGCTGGCCGAAGCCTCCCCGGCACGCGGCGCCGCAAAGCCGCTCGTCACCGTCGTCGAGTTCTCCGACTTCGAATGCCCGTCATGCCGGCGGGCCACGATCTGGGTCGACCCGATCCTCGAGGCTCACGGCGACAAGGTCCGCCACATCCGCTTCGATCTCCCGCTGAGCGGGCACCCATGGTCGCTGGCGGCGAGCCTCGCAGGGCGCGCCGTCCTGCGCCAGAAGCCCGCGCTCTTCTGGGAGTACAAGAAGCAGGTCTACGACAACCAGGATCGTCTCACCGCCTTCACGTTCGATGACTTCGCCCGTGGATTCGCCGAGAGCCACGAGCTCGACATGAAGCGCTACGAGGAAGACGTGACATCGGAAGCGATCCGGCAGTCTCTGCTCGACGGAGCGGGCGTCGCCTTCTCGAACGACATCCGCGCGACGCCGACCTATATGGTCAACGGCGCGATCGTCGATCCGGGCGACGATGGCAAGGCCCTCACGGCCTACGTCGAAAAGCTCCTCGCGAAGTAGGCCTCGAGCCTCATCGTTCCGACAAGCTCTTCGGACCGGGATCGGGATTCTTCGCCGCCGCATCCGCATGGCGGTCGATGAAAAACCGGACGTCGGCATCGCTGACCGGCTCGTAGACGTCGTACCACGCAGAGACCGGTGCAATCGGATCGGCAGTCATCACGTAGACGACCTCGTCGGCCTCGTGCTGCATCATCGGGAGCGCGACCGTCGCGAACACCGGCGCGGCGACGACGATCCGGCCGGTGCCGTAGCGCCGGGCGGCGCGAATCGCCGAGCGCATGGTCGTACCGCTCGCGATCCCGTCGTCGACGAAGATGACCGTCCTGCGGCTCAGGTCGAACCGAGGGCGATCCCCGCGAAGGAGACGCTCGCGGTGGCGCTGGTCCGCGATCACGCGTTCGGCTGCATGCGCGAGCTCGCTCGCCGAGATCACGAGGTCCCGCACCACCTCGTCGTGCGTGATCCGCACGCCGTCGGGACCGACGGCCCCCATCACGAGGTCGTCGCGGCCAGGGACGGTCACGTTCTTCAGGACGATCACATCGAGCGGAAGGTTGAGCTGCGCAGCCACCTCGGCCGCGGTGACGACCCCGCCGCGCGGCAGGCCGACGACGATCGCGTCCTGACGGCCGGCATAATGCGTCAGCCTGCGGGCGAGTGCCCTTCCGCCATCCTGCCGATCATGGAACCGGGCGTTGAACGGATCCATCGACCACCTCCTGTTGCTCTTCTCCACACGGTCGGCCCGCAACTGAGCGTCCGTGGAGACGGAGGTCACGATCGGATGTGAGACGGGCGAAGTACGCCGTCAGAGCGCCTGCCACACGAGATCGAGCCAGGCCTTCAGCATCCGCCCCGTCAGCCCCCAGATCTCGTACTCGCCGTGCAGATAGAAGTACGACGGGTACTCTTTGGTCCGGAACGGGACGTAGCGGACCTCGGGGTTGCCGGCGCGCATCAGCGCCTCGAGCGGAACCTCGAACACCTCGACGACCTCGGACTCCTGGATCACGTACTCGACCGGCTCGTGAATCACGCCGGCGAACGGCGCGACGAGGAACCCGCTGTGCGTGATCACGTCGTCGAGCCGCCCGATCAGCTCGATGTCCCGGGGCCGGATCCCGACCTCTTCCTCCGCCTCCCGCACCGCCGCGTCCTCCAGCGTCTCCCCTTCCTCCACCGCCCCTCCCGGAAAGGAGATCTGCCCGCTGTGCGCTGCGAGATTCGCGGACCGTCGCGTGAAGAGGACCGACCACCCCGCGTGGGACCGGATCAACGGAATCAGCACGCAGGCGCGGCGCAACGACGGCGCCTCGATCCCGATTGCAGGCCGCTGCGCCAGGAGCTGCCGAAGCCTCTCCAGCGCAGCGTCGTCAAACACCGCCGACCTCGGCCGTCGCCCACGCCTCCGGCTCCAGCATCGGCAGCTGCTGCAGCGCATGGAAGAGCTGCAGCGTGAACCGTGGGTGCCCGGCCAGCAGAGGGAAGCCGAGCGTGGCGGACGCTCCCGGCTCGAGGTCGCCCGGCAGCTCGAGCCAGCAGTCCTGGACCACCTTGCCGTCCGCGACCACCTTCGCGATCAGCCGGTAGGCCGGCTCGCTGTACGTCCGGCCGCGGAGCGCAGCGTCGCCCGTGTTGCGGATCTCGATTTCACAGGAGCCCTCCGCGGCAAAGGCTTTCACGAGCTGCAGCGACGGAAAGATCGGGATCGAGCCGTGGCGGGCCACGGCAAGGGGCCCGGCCGCGCCGGTCGTACCGAGCGCCTCCTCGATCGCGCGCAGATAGCCGTCGACCGTGAGATCCATCCGCGCATTCGCGTCCAGCCACGCGCGCTGAGCCTTCGCGATCGCGCGCTCGTCGAGCTCGCGGAGGAAGAAGTCGGCGAGGAGGTTCGCCTCCCGCTCGCCGAACGGGATGCGGACGGCGCAGCTCTCGGGAAGCTCCGCGAACTGCGCGTACTCGCTGACCGCGACCGGCTTGCCGGCCGCGAGGGCGCGGATGAGGGTTCCCGACGACTCGCCCGCCGAGGGGTACCTGAGGTTCACGAGGCGATCCGCGGCGGCGTAGTACGCGTCGAACTCCTCGTCCGCGACGTAGCCGGTCACGATCACGCCGTCGCCGCGCAGTGCGAAAGCGTCGATGTTCGGGGCGGCCTCGCCGACGATCAACAGAACGAGCCGAGGGTCGCGGCTCCGCGCGCGGCGGAACGCCTCGAGCACGACCTCGCCACGCTTGGCCGACGTCACGAAGCCGAAGAAGCCGATCACCCGCTGGTCGGGCGCGATCCCGTGCTGCGCGCGCAC
>JBAQWH010000629.1:0-3469 GCA_049298815.1 Thermoanaerobaculia bacterium
CGGTCACGGCGTGGGCGCCGGGGCGGATGCCTTCCGGCCGGCGCACTTCGAGCTCGTAATGGCCGGCGAGCGTCCGTTGCAGGCGTTCGACCGCGAGCTGCGGGAAGACGTGGGTTTTCGCGTAGAAGCCGCCTGTGTCCTTGGCGGCCTTCGACAGACCGACCTCGAGCGAGTGGTACTCGGCGTAGGTGGTGTCGAGAGCGAAGACCGTCACGCGCGCGGCTTCGAGCGTGCGCTTTGCGATCTCGTACTTGCTCTTCATGTAGACGCGGCCACCCACCATCTCGCCGAGGCCCCAGCCGAGGAGCAGCATCGACTTCGGACCGGGGATCGGGCGTAGCGCGTTCCCAATGAGGATCAGCGCACCTTCCGAGTCGGTCGCGGCGCGCATGGCGTCGCGGTCGAGCCGGCGCGCGAGGGCGGGATTCGGAACGATCGGCGGCGGCGGGGGAAGGTCGATCTTCATCGCCTCCGCGATGACTTCGCCCACGCGCTCCTTGTCCGCGGTGAAGTCGAGGCGGAACTTGAGGTGGGAGTCGAACGAGAAGACGGCGACGCGGTCATGCGGCTCGAGCGCCTCCACGATCGCCTTCGCGTGCGTGAGAAAGCCCATCTGCCCGCGAATCCGCTCGGTGTTCCGCGCGAAGTCGGTCTGGATGAACACGATGATGAGCCGTCCGTCGGGAAGCGCCTGTTCTTCCGGCCCCGCGGGGACCGGCTCCGGCTCGTCGACGGCGGCCACGGCTCGGGCGGCCACGGTGTCGGGCACCCAGGTCGCCGATTCGACCGTCGCTCGCTTGCCGCCGATCTCGACGGTGAAGTCCTCCGCGGTCAGGCCGAGAATCGGGTCGCCGGGACCGTCGGTCACGCGGACGTCGAAGATGATGCGCGACACCACGATCGTCTCCACGTATTGCGCGGAAAGGAGCGCGGGGATGAGGAGGAGGCAGAGCGCGACGCGAACTGCGCGGTGCCGGTCGCCTGATGACATGCCCGAAGGATAACGCTGCCATACAATCGGGCGCACGAAAGGAAACCGTCAAATGCGCCTGCGAATGTTCTTCGCAATCGTTCTGCTCGCTGCGATTCCCGCCACTGCTGCAACGTTCGACGACCTGTTCGTCGACAAGACGATGAGGGTCGACTACTTCCACACGTCGACGCCGGACGGCGACGAGGTCGTCGCACTCGACCGCATCGTCTCCGACGGGCCGTGGCCCGGCAGCCGGACGTACCTCGTCGACGTCTCGAACCTCGGCAAGTACCTCTTCGAAGTGATCGACCGGTCGAACAACCAGGTCGTCTTCTCGCGCGGATTCGCGTCCGTCTACGGCGAATGGGAGACGACCGCGGAGGCGAAGGAGCGGCCCGGGACGTTCCACGAGTCGCTTCGCTTCCCGTGGCCGAAGAAACCGGTGCAGGTCGTCCTCAAGAAGCGCGACGCGAAGAACGCGTTTCAGCAGGTCTGGTCGACGGTCGTCGACCCGTCGTCGCGTTTCGTGAATCCGGGCGAGCTCGCGCCGGCGGGGAAGGTCTGGACGCTGTTCGAGAACGGCCCGGCCTCGCAGAAGGTCGACCTTCTCCTCATCGGCGAGGGCTACACCGAGGCGGAGATGCCGAAGCTGCGGAAGGACGTCGAACGGCTGACCGCGAAGCTCTTCGCCACCGAGCCGTTCAAGAGCCGGAAGAAGGACTTCAACGTCCGCGTGCTCGAGCTGCCGTCGGGCAAGAGCGGCGTCCATCGCCCGCGGACGCGTGACGACCGCCGGACGGCCATCACCACCGAGTACAACATCTTCGACTCCGAACGCTACGTGCTGACGCTCGACAACCGCTCCCTGCGCGACGCCGCTTCGTCCGCGCCCTACGACTTCCTCGAGATCCTCGTCAACGAGAAGCAGTACGGCGGCGGCGGCATCTTCAACGACCAGGCGACGACCTCCGTCGATACCGGCTTCGCCGAGTACGTCTTCGTCCATGAGTTCGGCCACCACTTCGCCGGCCTCGGCGACGAGTACTACACGTCGGACGTCGCATACGCCACCGGCGGCACGGAGCACCCGGAGCCGTGGGAGCCGAACGTCACGGCGAACGGCGCGAAACCGAAGTGGATGGACCTCGTGACGCCCAGCACGCCGCTGCCGACGCCGTGGAAGAAAGAAGAGTTCGAGGCGCATCAGCGCGACTACCAGGCCGAGCGTCGCCGCCTGCGCGAAGCGAACGTCCCCGAGTCGGAGATGGACAAGCTCTTCCGCAAGGAGCAGGAGTGGGAGACGAAGTTCCTCGGCGCCGAACAGCACGCCGGGAAGGTCGGCGCCTTCGAAGGGGCCGGCTACGAGGCGAAGGGACTCTACCGCCCGCAGGCCGACTGCATCATGTTCACCCGCGACGAAGTCGGCTTCTGCCGCATCTGCACGCGCGCGATCCACGCGATGATCGACATGCAGGCGAAGTAACGCAGATTTCGCGTGTCATCCTGGGACGGCGGAGCGACCCTTCGACTCGCTCCGCTCGCTCAGGGCAGGCTCCGGAGCGAAGGTTTCAGGTGTCATCCTGAGTCGGCGGAGCGACGAAGGAGCGCAGCGCGGCGAAGGATCCGGTGCTGCGGGGCGGGCGGGCCGAGGGGGAGAACGGGCGCAGCGTGCAGCTTCCGCCTCCCGATCTCGCACCAGAACATCGGGATTCTCCGCCGTCCTCAACCCCTCCGGGGCATCGGGGTTTAGCGCTTCGCCGCCAGCAATCCAGATCGCGGCGAAGCCGCGGCGGCGAGTAGCCGGGGGTTGAGCGAAGCGAACCCCCCGGGAACGACGACGAAATCAACAGCGCCCTGCAGGGGCGCTGGCCCATGGGATCCGGCGCCCCTCCAGGGCGCATCCAGTTCTGGCGCGTAACCCGGGGGCGTCGCTGCCGCTCCGCCCCCGGCTATTCGCCTCGGCCGCTTCGCGGGCGATCGCCCCTCCGGGGCATCGGCGGCTCAGGATGACACTCTGAATTGCCAGTCCCCGAACTTTTGGTTGCGGCGAAGCCTCGCTGTGAACTCAGACCTAGCGGGCTGCGGCCGCGCGATGTCCGGTGGCCTGTGCCGAAGGGTCGGTGACGCGGATGGAGGTCGTGCTCGCGGTGAAGGCGTCCCCCTGGTCGCTCTCGCGAACCCAGACGACGACGGTGTAAATGCCCGGGCCGCGGGTGAACGGGACGGAGAACGCGAACGCTCCATCCGGCGCGAGGGCGAAGGCGCCGAAGGTGCCGTCGCTGTAACGCCGCGGCGTGATCCTCACCAGCGCGGCCTCGTTGGCTGACACGCGACCCCTCGAAAGCCGAGGTCTGTACTCCTCGCGATCCTTCGGGAGGGCGTAGCGGTCGATCGCGCTCGCAACCTGGGCGGGCATGGCCGAGGGCAGCGGCTCGTGGTGGACGGTGATCGCCTGGACCGCGGCCCCGTCGCGAACGCGGCCGCGGAGAGCCACCC
>JBAQWH010000630.1:0-4944 GCA_049298815.1 Thermoanaerobaculia bacterium
GTGGTCAGTGGTCAGTGGTCAGTCGTCAGTGGCCAGGGGGCAGAGGAGTGGATCGGTGGCCGGTGGGCGGGTGGGCCGGGTGAGCTCGAAGGCAGGCACGACGGCCGGTCGCCGGTCACCGTAGAATACGCAGAATCGAATCTTCCTCGAACTACTGACCACTAACCACTGACCACTGGCCACTGACCACTGACCACTGACCACTGGCCACTGGCCACTGCTGTTTGACTGGCCGCGATGTTGCAGCAGCGCGAGGCACGTTTCGATCACAGGATCACGGGAGCATCATGACCGCGCGGAGCGCGTACCTCGCCTTCTTCATCTCACTCCTCATCAGTGTCGACGCGCGTCCGCAGACGCCGCCTGTGTCGGACGACCAGCCGACCGCAACGGTGCTCTGCTACCACATCGTCGAGGCTCCGGCCGATCCACGGATGGAGATCTCCCGCGAGACGTTCCGCCAGCATCTGCAGTACCTCGAGATGACCGGCTACAACGTGATCCCGCTCGAGCACCTGTACGAATACGTCACCGGGAAGCGCTCGCGCATTCCGAAGAACGCGATCGTGATCACGCTCGACGACGGGTGGCGCAGCACCTACACCGAGGCCTTCCCTGAGCTGCAGAAGCGCAGATTTCCGTTCACCGTATTCATTTATCCGAAGATCATCGGGCAGACGGCGAACGCTCTCACGTGGAAACAGATCCGCGAGATGGCCGAGGCAGGGGTCGACGTCCAGAGCCACACCCTCTCGCACGGCTACCTCACCCGCCGCCGTCACCGCTCGCTCAATGAAGCCGGCTACATGAAGTGGCTCGACCGGGAGCTCACCGAGAGCCGCCGCATCCTGGAAAAGGAAGTCGGGACCAAGGTGCGGTTCCTCGCCTATCCGTACGGCGACTTCGACGAGACGGTGGCCCGCCGCGCGGAGAAAGCCGGCTACGCCGCCGGCCTCACCTGCGAGTACGGCCCGGTCCGCAAGGGGACCGACACCTTCCGGATGAAGCGAGTGGTCGTCGACGGGAAGATGGATTTCGCCGCTTTCCGCAGATACCTCGGTACGTCTCCCATGCAGCTCGCGGAGGTCACGCCTTCGCCGAAGCAGCCGATCGCCGAGGGGATCCGGACCATCACCGCGAAGATCCCCGCGCACGCGAAGCTCGATCCCCGCTCGGTCGGCATGGCCCTCTTGAGCGCGAAGCGGCCGATTCCCTACGAATACGACGCGAAGAACGGGCTCATCACGATGCAGCTCTCCGAGTCGCTCGACCAGATGTCCGCCCGCGCGCACCGCGCGATCGTCTGGGGCATCGACCGGACGACCGGAAAACGGGTCGAGGCGTCCCTGCTGTTCAGGAAAGCCGCCCCGGCGCTGCAACCTCCGGCCGGGCAGCCGCCCGCCGTCACTGCCGCCGCGATCCTCGAGCCGGTCCGAACCAACCGCACCGACGCCGGCGGCGCGCCGAAGCGGTAAGAGCTGAGCCCTGAGTCCCTGAGTCCCTGAGTCCCTCGGGTTCCTCGGGTTCCTCGGGGTTCCTCGGGGGCTCGAGCGTTCACTGATCTTGAGTGGATTGCGAGACTCCAGGACGCTTGTCTTCGGGGGGCGAGGCCTGCCAAATCCGCAACGCCCCCCGAGGGACCGAGGGACCGAGGAACCGAGGAACTACTTCGGCAGCTTGATCTCGGGCTTCTCGTCCCTCTCGCGGTAGAGGATCGCGACCTTTCCGATCGTGCCGGCCAGCTCGGCGCCGGCCTCCGCCGCGAGACTCGATGCGAGGGAGCGCCGCTGCGCCCCTTCGTCCGCCTCGATCCGCACCTTGATCAGCTCGTGCGACTCGAGAGCCTTCTTCGTCTCGTCGACGACCGAGGCGCTCACGCCACCCTTGCCGACGCGGACCACCGGCGAGAGGCCATGTGCGAGCCCCTTGAGGAACTGCTTCTGCTTGGTTGTCAGGACTGCCATTCGTCTTCCTCTGTCTCGTAGCGTTCCGGGCGCAAGGTTCCCTGGGAGCGCGGGCGTCTACTTCACCTTCGCGACCCGCTCCAGAAACGCGTCAGCCGACTCGAAACCGGTGAGCCGGAGGTCTTCGATCTCCTTCCCCGAGGCGTCGAGGAAGAGGATCGTCGGAACGCCCTTGATCGCGTACTGCTTCGTCAGCTCGATCGTCTTCGCGTCGCTCGACGAGGTGAGGTCGGCCTTGACGCGCTCGAAGCGGTCGAGTGCGTCGACGACCCGCTCGTCGGAGAAGGTCTTTTCGTCGAGCTCCTTACACGGCAGGCACCAGTCCGCATAGAAGTCGATGACCACCGGCTTCCCTGCCGCCTTCGCCTGTGCGAGTGCCGCGGTGTCGTACTTCTTCCATTCGACTCCGCCCTCGTGCTTCTTCGGAATCGCGAAGAAGACGCCGGCCACCAGCAGCAGCACGGCGAGCGAGAGTCGCATCGTCCGCGCGCCTCCCGACGGCGTGAAGAAGAGCATCGCCGAGCCGATCAGCAGGCTGCCCGCGACGCCGTACTGGAAGACGGTGTCTCCGATCAGCGGCCGCAGGAAGTAGAAGGCCATCGCGATGAGGATGAAGCCCATCGCCTTCTTGACCTGGATCATCCACATGCCGGCGCGCGGCATCGAGCTCGCGCCCGACGAAAAAATACCGAGGATCAGGTACGGCACGCCGAGTCCGAGCGCGAGGACGAAGAACATCAGGAAGCCGAGGAACGGGCTCTGGAGGCTGCTGACCAGCGCGATCAGCGAGATCACGAACGGGCCGACGCACGGAGCCGCGACGATGCCGATGAGGAGACCCATCAGCAGCGCGCCGAAGAGTCCGGACTGCCCACCCGACTTCGCGGAGATGAACTTCGGCGCCTGCATCTCGAAGAGGCCGAACATCGACGACGCCATCACGAGCATCAGGACGGCGAAGAAGATCAGTACGCCGGGATGCTGCAGCCACGCGCCGAACAGCTTGCCGGAGAGCGCCGAGAAGACGCCGAGGATCGAGTACGTGATTGCGATGCCGAGGACGTAGAGCGACGAGAGCGCGACACGGCGGCCGCGGCTCGAGCCGCTCTGCGAGCCGAAGTAGCCGATCGTGATCGGGATCAGCGGATAGACACACGGGGTGAGGTTGAGCGCGAGCCCGAGGAGGAAGATCGCGAACAGCGTCAGGGGGAGACCGCGCGACGCGAGCGTTCCGCCGACGTCGCTCGACAGGAGGCTCGACTTCGCCTTCGCATCCTTCGGCGCTTCAGAGAGAGGAGTGAAGCCTCCCGCAGGCGCTGGAGCAGCAGTCGCTCCGGCCGGCGCCGCACCGATCTTCGTGGCGTCGATCGTCACCGTCGCGTCCGTCGGCGGGAGACAGACGGTGTCGCTGCACGGCTGGTAGCGGACCGAGACGGTGAACGACGTGACGCCAGGCTTCAGCTTCGCCGTGAAGGGGATCGAGAACGTCCCGTCGTAGACCGCGAGCTCCTTCCCTCCCGTGAACTGGAAGGCACGCATCACGTGCGCGGGGTACTGCACGCTGACGATCTCGGCGGTCGTGCCGTCTGCGCTGATCACCGTCGGGATCGCGAACTCCTCGAGCGGCTTGTTCGAGTTGATGTGCCAGCCGTCGGCGACCGTCGCGACCACGACGGCCTCGACATCGTCACCCGTGCGCTTCGTGACGGAGCCCTCGGCCGTGAGTTTCGGCGTCGAGTCACCGCCCAGTCCGAACTGGGCAAACGCTGGGACTGCCAGCAGGGATACAAGAAGAAAAGCGTACAGACGTCTCATTGCTCAGTCGGCTCCCGCCCCGTGAATCCGTGGCGCCGTGTCTCGGTGGATTTCTTTGGTCCGTCGCGCCGCGAGCGGCAACGAGCGGGGAGAGGGTGATCGAAGGACGGCCGAGGCGCGGTGCACTTCGTCACTGCACCTCATCGGTTCTTACTCCCCGAGGTTCGGACAGAACGATATCGGCATATGAGACGCGCGTCGCGTCAGCGGGTTCCGGGCAGCGACGCCGCGGCGCCGAGACGGCGGTCGAGGTCGAGCAGCATCCGGTCGACGTTCGGCACGAATCCCGAGGCCGGAAACTTCTGCTTGAAGCCGCGGAACTCGGTCCTCGCGGCAGACAGGTTCCCCTGCTCGAGGTAAACCTGGGCGACGAGCAGGTTCGCCCGCTCGACCGCCTCCCCCGACTTGCTCCGCGCCATGAGCTCGCGGACCACGCGAAGCGCCTCCCCGTACTGCCGCTGGATCAGCCGGCCGACGGCGATCTCGTAATGCGCCAGGTCGCGGATCGCGACGGGGGCCTTCGGGTCGGCCGAGAGCTTGCGGAGGCGTGGCTCGCTCTCCGCGTACGCCTGGCGCCTCGAGAACTCGCGGGCGAGCTCGAGACGCGCCTGATAGTTCTTCGCGATCGCCCCTTCGCCCTTCACCCGCTTCCTGAATTCGTCGTACTGAACACGCGTCGCCTTCAGCTGGCCCACGAACGGGTCGGCCGGAAGGTAGCCGCGCATCTGCCCGGCGATGCTCAGGTCGGGTGCGAGGATGAGGAACGTCGGCAGCGACGTGATCTGGTACTTCCGCGCGAACGCCGTCCCTTCCTTTCCGTCCTCGGTGTCGAGGCGGAGCAGGATCATGTCCTTCGTCGCCCCCTGGAACGCAGGCGTCGGAAAGACTTCCTTCTCGAACTTGTGGCACCAGGTGCACCACTGCGCGAAGAGGTCGACGAAGATGAGCTGGTTCTTCTGTTTCGCGACCTTCTGAGCCTCGGCAACGGTCTTCAGCCACGTCGATGCAAAGGTCTGCGGCACGACCACGAGGACAAACACAGCAGCCAGGGCGGTACGTCTCAAGGAGTTCCTCACGCGGTCGTGAACGGCATGCAGAAAAGTGCTATTCCGAAGGGCGGGGTCAGGGGGAGTCCCTGAGTCCCTGAGTTCCTCGGGGTTCCTCG
>JBAQWH010000631.1:0-4514 GCA_049298815.1 Thermoanaerobaculia bacterium
CGGCTTCCGGCGGCACGGGCCATTCCAACGAAGAGGCCCTCACATGTACGTCGTACGTTCCCTCCCGCGGCGCTTCCTCGTCTTTGCCCTCGCGGCCACGCTCTGGCTGAGCCTCGCGGTCGCGCAGAGCACGCCGGAGCCTGAGCGCGCAATCAAGGCGCCACTCGCCTCGAAGTCACTCCTCCTCGACGTCGCGCGCACCGACGGGCTGCTCGTCGCGGTCGGCGAGCGCGGGCACATCGTCACCTCCACCGATTCCGGCGTGACCTGGACGCAGGCCGACGTGCCGACACGCGCCATGCTCACCGGCGTCTGGTTCCACGACCGCAACCTCGGCTGGGCCGTCGGTCACGACGCTGCGATCCTCCGGACGAAGGACGGAGGGAAGAGCTGGCAGCGCGTCTACTGGGACCCGGCAGCCGAGGCGCCGTTCCTCGATGTCTGGTTCGCCGATGCGAACCGCGGCTTCGCGGTCGGCGCGTACGGACGCTGCTTCGTCACCGCTGACGGAGGGACTACGTGGTCCGAGCAGCCGGTGAGCGAGGAGAACGACTTCCATCTGAATCAGATCGCGCGCGCTGCGAACGGGAAGCTCTACATCGCGGCCGAGTCGGGACAGGTTTACCTCTCGGAGGACGCGGGATCGACATGGGTCGCCCTCGACACGACCTATGAGGGCTCGCTCTTCGGCGTGTTTCCCCTCGAAGGGGATTCGCTCCTCGCCTTCGGCCTGCGCGGCCACTTGCTGCGGTCCGACGACGCCGGCGCAACGTGGACCCACATCGAGACCGGTACGACCGCGATGCTCAACCAGGCCGTCCAGCTCACCGACGGTACGATCGTGCTCGCGGGCCTTGCAGGATCCGTCCTCGTATCGAAGGACGGCGGACGGACCTTCTTGCTCCATCAGCAGAAGAACCGCAGCGGTCTGCAGGCTCTCGTCGATGTCGGCGGCGGCTACCTCGTACTGGTCGGCGAGTCGGGCGTCAGGCGCGCCCGCATCCCTGAGTTGCTCGCCGGCGGAGCGGAGGTGACCCGATGATCAAGTGGCTCGAGAACCTCATCTTCAACAACCGCCGCGGGGTCCTGGTGGTCTTCGCTCTGCTGACCGTCTTCATGACCTGGCAGGCGACGCACCTGCGCATCGATGCGGGCTTCGCCAAGCTGCTCCCGCTCGAGCACGACTACATGAAGACGTACATGAAGTACCAGGACGACTTCGGCGGGGCGAACCGCGTGGTCATCGCGATCTCCGCGAAGGAAGGCGACATCTTCACGCCGCAGTACTTCCAGGTCCTTCGCGAGCTGACCGACGACGTCTTCTTCATCCCGGGCGTCGACCGGACGCGGGTGATGTCGATCTTCACGCCCAACGCGCGGTTCACGGAGGTGGTCGAAGACGGCATCGCCGGCGGGAACATCGTGCCGGACGACTTCGAGCCGACGCCGGAGGGCTTCGCGAAGGTCCGCGGCAATCTCCTCAACTCGGCGTACATGGGACGTCTCGTCGCGAACGATTTCTCGGCGGCCATCATCGTCGCCGAGCTTTCCGAAGTGAACCCCAGTACAGGCGCCAAGCTCGACTACGTCGACGTATCGAAACAGCTCGAGGCGATCCGCGACAAGTACAGCACGCGCGACGTCGGGGTTCAGTTCGACTACCACATCATCGGCTTCGCGAAGGTCATCGGAGACATGGCCTCCGGGGCCGCCCGCGTCGTGCTGTTCTTCCTCATCGCGTTCCTCATCACGGCGATCTTCGTCTACGTCTACTCGCAGAGCTTCAAGCTGACGATGATCGTGCTGTCGGCCGCGCTGATGGCGGTGATCTGGCAGCTCGGTCTGCTCGTCATCCTCGGGTTCGGCATCGACCCGATGTCGATCCTCGTCCCCTTCCTTGTCTTCGCGATCGGCGTGAGCCACGGCGTCCAGATGGTGAGCGCGTACGGCTCGGAGGTGTATGACGGCCACGGCAGCGTGGACGCCGCGCGCCGCACGTTCGCACGACTCCTGATCCCGGGCGGCGTCGCGCTGGTCACCGACCTGATCGGGTTCCTGACGATCCTCCTCATCAACATCCGGATGATCCGGGAGATGGCGATCACGGCGTCGCTCGGCGTCGGCGTCATCCTCCTGACCAACCTCGTCCTCGTGCCGGTCCTCGTCTCGTACACGCATTTCGACGAGATCTACAAGCTGCGGCTCAAGCGCCGGCACGCGCACATGGACCCGGTCTGGAACCTCGTCGCACGGGTCACGAGGCCGCGCAATGCCGCGATCGTGCTCGGCATCGCGGTGATCCTCTTCGCCCTCGGCTGGTGGAAGGGCAACCAGGTAAAGGTCGGCGACCTGCACCCAGGTGTCCCCGAGCTGCACGGCGACTCGCGCTACAACATCGACACGGGAGTCATCACCGGCAAGTTCGCCATCGGCGTCGACGTGATCACCACGATCGTCGAATCGACCCCGCAAGGTTGCACCGACCACGGGATCCTCAAGAACATCGACGAGTTCGAGTGGCACATGCGCAACGTGCCGGGCGTGCAGTCGGTCCTCGGCATCGGCGGCGTCGCAAAGATCATCAACACCGGCTGGAACGAGGGGAACCTCAAGTGGCGGGTGATCCCGCGCAACCAGTCGACCATCGCGCAGGCGGTGACGTACATCGACACCAGCACCGGCCTGCTGAACTCCGACTGCAGCGTGATGCCGGTCTACATCTACACCGTCGACCACAAGGCGGAGACGATCGATCGGGTCGTCGCGGCCGTCAAGGACTTCCAGAAGGAGCACGGTTCGCCGAAGACGACCTTCAAGCTCGCCACCGGCAACGTCGGCGTGATGGCCGCGACGAACGAGGTCGTCTCGGCGGCGCAGTTCCCGATCCTGCTGTGGGTCTTCGGCTCGACAATCATCCTCTGCTATCTGACCTTCCGCTCGGTCCGCGCGACACTCTGCGTGATCCTGCCGCTCGCGCTCGTCTCGCTCCTCGCCTATGCGCTCATGGCTATGCTCGAGATCGGCCTCAAGGTCTCGACGCTGCCGGTGGCCGCCCTCGGCGTCGGCGTCGGCGTCGACTACGGCATCTACATCTTCACGCGCCTGCGCGAGGCCCGTCGCGCAGGCCTGGACATCGACAAGGCCTACCGCGAGACGCTGAACATCACCGGCAACGGCGTCCTCTTCACCGGCATCACCCTCGCGACCGGCGTCGCGACCTGGATCTTCTCGCCGCTCAAGTTCCAGGCCGACATGGGAATCCTGCTGACGTTCATGTTCCTCCTGAACATGATCGGCGCGATCGTCCTGCTGCCCGCGCTCGCAGTGTGGCTGAAGCCGGGCGAGAAGGGAGCGCAGGTGGCGCGGGGAGAAAAGGCGGGATAGGACGAATGGGACCTATGGGACCTATAGGACCTATGGGACCAATAGGACCCCGCCCGCCCGGGCGGGGTCTTCCTGTCTACTGGTGGTGGTTTCGCGCGTTCAGCCTGGCGCGCGTCATCCTTTCGCGAATGCCGCCGCGTTCGACGAAATCCTGCTCCAGTCGCCTGAGCTGCTGATCGAGCAGAAAGTTCGTCTGGTGGACGAGACAGAGCGCGATGTTCGCCACGACCTCGTCGGATCTCGTGTCACAGAACCCGCGATACGTTTCGTAGGTCGTCTCGCGCCGGCTTCCAAGGCGCCGGACGTACCGCGCTTCTCGTGAGTCTTTCGGCCAGACGGCCAGACCGCGGGTGCGTAAGTAGTCTTCGTAATCGACGCGTAGTTCCTCGAGACTCGCTCGAGCCACATTCGTCAGCCGGATCTCGGTCTCGGTCGAGGTCCCGGACGCCTGACTGCCCTCGACGATGTTCTGCTTGCCGGACCGGGCTGCCTGCACCATCTGATCGACCGTTCGATCGCGCCTGCTGAGAAATCGCTCGCAGAACCGGACCGTCACGTCGTAGACGGTCTCCGACTTTCGATACGAAAGAAGCTCCCGGTAATTGCCGTGAGCCGGAATGAACCCCGCGTGCCTCACCCTCCGAGGGTACCTCGGAACCGGGCGGGCGGGTCCTATGGGTCCTATAGGTCCTATTGGTCCTATTGTCCTATCCCCTACCCCCCCAACCTCCGCCCGATCGCCCTCGCCACGAACCGCACGCGGTCACTCCATGGGAGGCGGCCGAGGTTCGTCCGGACGACACCGCGGGTGAAGAACGTCTTGCGCGAGTAGTCGATCGCGACGTCGACGACGACGGGGGCGCCGGAGGCGTTGACGGCGACCGCCTCGTCGATCACGCGGGCGATGTCGGCGTCGCGCTCCATCCGAAGCGTGGCGACGCCGACGCCACGGCAGATCGACTCGAGGTCGTAGTCCGGGAGCACGCTCTGCGCCTTCCGTCCGAACGCGACGCTCTGGAACTGCGCGATCTGCGCGAGCTCGCGGTCGCGGAGCACGAACACCGCGACCGGCACCGAGTTGCTCGCCGCGGTGAGCAGTTCGAGGCCGGTCATCAGGAACGCGCCGTCGC
>JBAQWH010000632.1:0-2142 GCA_049298815.1 Thermoanaerobaculia bacterium
AGGTGGCGCAGGGCGGTCTTGAGGAGGGCCGAGAACTCGGCGTCGGCGCTGAGGTCCTTGCGGGCTTTCTCGACTGCGAGGTCGGCGTCTTTCGGGCGGTAGCCGAGGTTCACGAGGGCGGACTGGACGTCGTCGCCGATCGAGGTCTGCGAGGGGAGGGCGGTGGCGGACGGAATCCCGGCGACCAGCTTGTCGCGGAGCTCGAGGCACATCCGTTCGGCCGTCTTCTTGCCGACGCCCGGGATCGACGAGAGCTTGCGCGCGTCGCCGCGGGCGATCGCGTCCGCGAGGTCGTTCGCGTCGATGCCGGAAAGGATCTTCTGCGCGAGCGTCGGGCCGATCCCGGAGATGCCGATCAGTTTCTCGAACGCGAACTTCTCCGACTCGGTCGAGAAGCCGTAGAGCGAGAGCGCGTCTTCGCGGACGTGCGTGAAGATCAGGAGCGCGACGTCCTTCCGCCCTTCGAGCTGGTAGTAGGTGGACAGCGAGATGTGGACTTCGTAGCCGACACCACCGGCGACGACGAGGGCGCGCGTGGCGTCCAGCTGTTTCAGCTGACCTTCGAGATAGCCGATCATCAGCGCCGCCTCCAGCGTGTTCCCTGCGGGGTGTCCTCGAGGAGGATGCCGCGGGCCACGAGCTCGTCGCGAAGCCGGTCGCTCTCCTTGAAGTTCCGCGCCTTGCGCGCCGCGATGCGCGCCGCGATGAGCTCCTCGATCTCGGCGTCGAGGTTCTCGTCGCGCTTCGGGAAGATGTCGAGGACGGCGTCGATGTTGGTCATCGCGGCCGTGAGGAGCGACACCCCGGCGGGGGAGACGGCGCCGCGGTCGAGCAGCGTGTTCGCGTCGCGGATGAAGGTGAAGAGGGCGCCGAGGGCTCCGGCGGTGTTGAGGTCGTCGTCGAGTGCGTCGCGGAACTCCTCGATGAAGCGCGCCGCCAGCTGCCGCGCGGTCTCGTCGTCCGGGCCGTCGGATGCCGGCTCTCCAGCGATCGCTTCAAGGCGCAGAAGGAACGACTCGATCCGCGCGATCGCGTTCTTCGCGTCGTCGAGTGACTGCATCGTGAAATTGAGCTTCGTGCGATGCGGGACCGACAGGAGGGCGTAGCGGAGCGCGAGCGGCTCGTAGCCCATCTGCTCGATCTCTGCGAGCGTGTAGATGTTGCCCACGGACTTCGACATCTTCTGCTGATCGAGGTTGAGATGCTCGCCGTGGACCCAGTAGCGGACGAACGGATGGCCGGTCGCCCCTTCGCTCTGCGCGATCTCGTTCTCGTGGTGCGGGAAGATGAGGTCGACGGCGCCGGTGTGGATGTCGAAGGTCTCGCCGAGGAGGTCCATCGACATCGCCGAGCACTCGAGGTGCCATCCGGGGCGGCCGTCGCCGATCGGGGTGTCCCAGGAGGGCTCGCCTTCCTTCTTCGCCTTCCAGAGGACGAAGTCGCGGGCGCTCTCCTTCTCGTACTCGTCGGACTCGATGCGGCTGAACTCGCTCGTGGTGTCGACCTCGATGTGCGAGAGCTTGCCGTATCCCGGAAGGGTGGAAACACGGAAGTACGTACTTCCGTCGACAACGTAAGTGTGTCCGCGCTCGGTCAGCTTCTCGACGAGCGACACCATCTGCGGGATGTACTCGGTCGCGCGGGGGTAGTGGTCGGCCGGCCGGACGCGGACTTTCTTCAGCGCCGCGTGGAAAGCGTCGATGTAGGGGACCACGTAGGTCCCGATGTCCTGCCCGGCCTGGATGGCGTTCCGGATGATCTTGTCCTCGACGTCGGTGATGTTCGTGGCCGCCGTGACCTTGTACCCGCGCCAGAGGAGGTAGCGGCGGAGGAGGTCGCTCCAGAGGAACGTCCGGAGGTTGCCGATGTGCGGGTGGTTGTACACGGTCGGCCCGCACGAGTACATCCGGACCTCTCCCTCGCGGAGCGGGACGAACGTCTCTTTGGTGCGGGTCAGCGTGTTGTAGAGCTTGAGGTCCGACATGGGGCGCGAATTATAGGAGTTCCTCGGGTTCCTCGGGTTCCACGGCACTGCGGAGTCCCTCGGTCCCTCGGGGGTTCCTCGGGTTCCTCGGGTTCCACGGCACTGCGGAGTCCCTCGGTCCCTCGGGGGTTCCTCGGGTTCCTCGGGTTCCACGGCAC
>JBAQWH010000633.1:0-4260 GCA_049298815.1 Thermoanaerobaculia bacterium
CCGCTCGTCCTCCCGCGCATCGAGGTCGTCGCGACGGTCAGGTGCGCGTCGGCGACCGCCTCCTCGAGCGTCGCGACGAAGCGCACGGTCGCGAGGAGGTCATCGGCGCCGCTGGCCCACCAGCCCGCAACCGGCAGGAGCTGCGGATGCTCGCCGACGATCCAGAGATCGGTGAAGCCGAAGTTCTTCATCGCACGCGCGGCGGCGCCGACGTTGCCGGCCTCGCGCGGCTCGATGAGAACGACTCGAAGTCTCGCCATTCGAAGAGACGGGACTCAGTCGTCGATCCGGTAGTTCGGCGCTTCCTTGGTGATGATCACGTCGTGGGCGTGCGACTCGCGAAGCCCCGCCGCCGTGATCCGGACGAACTGCGCCTTCGTCCGCAGGTCGTCGACCGTTCGCGAGCCGGTCAGCCCCATGCCGGAGCGAAGGCCGCCGATCATCTGCGGGATCATCGCGGAGACGGAGCCCTTGTACGGCACTTTCCCCTCGATGCCTTCGGGGACCAGCTTGCCGACCTCGTCGGTCTCTTCCTGGAAGTAGCGGTCTTTCGAGCCCTGCTGCATCGCCGCGATCGACCCCATCCCGCGGTACGCCTTGAACGTGCGTCCCTGATAGAGGATCGTCTCGCCCGGCGCCTCGTCGGTTCCCGCGAACAGCGAGCCGATCATCACCGTGGACGCCCCGGCGGCGATCGCTTTCGTGATGTCGCCGGAGAACTTGATCCCGCCGTCGCTGATGACAGGAACGTCGAACGGCTCGGCCGCGCGGACGCAATCGATGATCGCCGTGATCTGCGGAACGCCCGCGCCGGCGATGACCCGTGTGGTGCAGATCGACCCGGGGCCGATGCCCACCTTGAGCGCGTCGACACCGAGCTCGCAGAGCTCGATCGCCGCTTCATGCGTCGCGACGTTGCCCGCGATGAGCGGCGTGCCGGGATACAGCTTCTTGAACTGCCGGATCGTGTCGATGACGCCAGCCGAATGCGCGTGCGACGAGTCGAGGACCACGACGTCGACCTTCGCGTCGATCAGCGCCCTCGCTCGCTCGATGCCGTCCTTGCCCGAGCCGATTGCGGCACCGACCCGAAGCCTTCCGAGCGGATCCTTCGCGGCCAGCGGATACCGCCGCGCCTTCTGGATGTCCTTGACGGTGATCAGCCCCTTGAGGTCGCCGTTCTGGTCGACGACGAGGAGCTTCTCGATCCGGTGCCGGTGGAGAACCTCACGCGCCTGTTCGAGCGTGGTACCGACCGGCACGGTCACCAGATCGTCCTTCGTCATCCGCTCGGAGATCGGAAGGTCGAAGCGGGTCTCGAACCGGAGGTCGCGGTTCGTCAGGATCCCGACGAGCTTGCCGTTCGCGTCGGTCACAGGCAGGCCCGAGATCTTGTACTTCTCCATGACCTGCAGCGCCTCGGCGATCGACTGCCAGGGACGCATCGTGACCGGGTCGACGATCATCCCCGCTTCCGAGCGCTTGACCTTGTCGACCTCCTCGGCCTGGCGGTCCGGCGGCATGTTCTTGTGGATGATCCCGATCCCGCCGTGCTGCGCCATCGCGATCGCGAGCCGCGCTTCGGTCACCGTATCCATGGCGGCCGAGACGATCGGGATGTTGAGCCGGATGTCGCGCGTCAGGCGTGTCGTGACATCGACGAAGTTCGGATGCAGATCGGACTTCGCAGGCTTGAGCAGGACGTCGTCGAACGTGAGGGCGAGAGGGACCTCGGCGAACCGTTCCGATGAGCGCAAGGCCTCGCGCACGTCGTCGTCCGGCTCGACCCCGATCACCGGAGTTGCGTCCCTCAGCACACCTTCATCGCTCATCGCGCGACCTCCTGATTGGGAGTATAGAACGGCGCAAATTGCACAGGAATTGCAGGCCTCAACGCCTTCGTACCGGGGAGCCCGCCGTTGCGTGCTCCGCCAAGGGTCGAGCTCGCATCCGCCTGCCGCGCCTCGCGCTGGACGGTGTCGCTTCCTCCCGTCCGGTGCGCTTTAGCGTTTTGCTCGCGCGTCGCGAACGATCCCCTGACCCATACGAACCGAACCTGAAAGTGAGCCGATGCGATTCGCCATCGAACAGCGACACCTGACCGACGGCACCGGAAAGCCGATCGGCCGAAGCGACGTCGAGTTTCACCTCTTCGACGCGGAGACTCTCGACGAGGCCGTCGGCATCTTCGTCGGACGGACCCGGGCGGAAGTCGTCGGCACCGTCCTCAAGTTCCCCGGCCTCCGCGCGATGGCCACCATCCGCAACCCCGACGGCGTCTACACCATCCAGCTCACGCCGGCGTCGCAGGACCTGGCGCCACTGCGGTAGCCGCCCGTCAGGCTTCAGCCGTTGTCGATGATCTCCTTGAGCATCGCGTCCTGCAGCCGATAGATCGCGTAGACGCCGACGCGGTACCGGTTGAAGAGGAACGAGAAGGCGTAGACCTTGCCGCTCTTCGCGTGGACGTAGCCGGAGAGCCCGACGACACCGCCGATGTAGCCGGTCTTGGCGTAGACCTGCCTCGCGTACGGCGCCTGCCTGAGCCGGTTCCCGAACTTCGAGTCCGGATCGCCGCTGTAGGGCATCGAGCTGACGAAGTCCTGGCGGCCGGGGCTCCTCCACATGTGGCGGAGGACCTGGATGAAGGCGTGGGCGGTCGCGCGGTTGTTGCGTGACATCCCCGAGCCGTCGACCGGCGTGAACTCGCTCGCAGGAACGCCGGCCTGCCTGACGGCCCAGTCGGCGACGACCCGGTTCCCTGCGGCCCAGGAGCCTCCGGCACCCTTCTCGGCGCCGAGGATCTTGAGGAGCTGCTCGGCGTAGTGGTTCTGGCTCTTCTTGTTGATGACGTAGACGATGACCGACAGCGGAGTCGAGTGCTGCGTCACGAGACGCCAGTCGGGACGCGGATCGCGCGGCACGATGTGCACCTCGCCATCGACGCGGATGCCGCTCCGGGCGAACGTCTCCGCCGTGACCGCCGCGAAATAGTGGATCGGGTTCTCGACCGTGACGAAGATCTCGCTCGATCCCGAGCGCGCCGGCACGCCGCCGCGCACGATTACGGTGTTCGTGCCGCGGTGCCTCGTGACGAACGGCAGCCCGCGCCCGGTGGTACAGCTGTTCTCGACCTTGACGTAGCCGGTCGGCGGCTCGAGCTGGACCACGCACCGCTTTCCGCTGCGCGAAGGAAGCACACGGACCGCTACGCATCCTTCCTGCATCGAGAGCGACGCGATCGGCGCCTCGTACCAGTTGACCAGCTGGTCGACCGGCCAGGTCGGATGGATGTACTCGGTGTCGAAGTAGCCGTACTCGAAAACGAGGTTGCCGCGGACCGTCTTGATGCCGGCCCGCTTGAGGTCGGACGCCCACTCCTGCAGGACCGCGGTCGCCTGGCCGTCATGGAACCGTCCGCCGATCGTCGGGTCTCCGCGCCCCACGATCTTCACATCGCCCTGCAGCGTCCCCGCGGGATCGACCTCTCCCCGGACGTAGACCGGCGTCGTGACCTGGAAGTCGCGGTCGAGCAGGTCGATCGCGGCCGCGGTCGTGAAGATCTTCATGTTCGAAGCGGGGGCGAGAGCCAGGTGCGGATTGCGCTCGCCTGCAACACGGCCGGACTCGACGTCGACGACCTGAATGCCTGCGTCCGCGCTCCGCGCGATCGAGCCGTTGACGAGCGATCCCAGACGCTCCTCGAACGTGTTGCCGACCGCGATCGCAATGGCGGGTGCGACGGTCTTCCGCGCCGGGGTCTTCTTCTTCGTGGTCTTCTTCGGCGGCGTCTTTTTCTTCGCCGTCGTCTTTTTCGTCGTCTTCTTTTTGGACGTCTGGGCCTCGGCCACGCTGTACCCGGCGAGGACGAAAAAGAGGATTGCGAGGAGCGCAACGAGGCGCGGCGTGGATCGCGTCATCTGTCGGGAAGGATACATTTCTGGCGCGGCCTCTGTGCAAGTTCGGTGCAACGACTGACACGGGCGACGACGAGAACGCCGCTACAACTTCTGCCAGGCGGCGGGCAGCGCGAGGCGGATGCGGTCGTGCAGCAGCAGCGGCAGCCTGCGGCGCACCGTGCTGCGGACCTCGTCGCGCGAGTAGCGGCGGCTGAAGTGCGTCAGCACGATCATCCGGTTCTCGAACCTCTCCGCGAAGTCCGCGATGTCGTCGACGTGAATGTGCCGGTAGAGCCCGGCCCGGTCGCGATGACCGTCGGCGACGAACGAGCACTCGATCATCAGGACCTCGGAGCGGAAC
>JBAQWH010000634.1:0-3273 GCA_049298815.1 Thermoanaerobaculia bacterium
GCGCCATCTCGTCCGGATCGTCCGAGGTGCCGCCGCCCCCGCGCGTTTCGACGGCACGGCCGAGTCCGCGGGACTGCGGGCCGCGATCGAAGGCTGTCGCGCCGCGGGCCTTCCGACCAGCGTGACCGCGACCATCTTCGACGCGATGCTCGCATTCGTGCGTCAGCGGATCGCGAACGGAGAGCCGCTCGACACCGACCCGCTGCTGGACGGGACGACCGGCCTCCCCACCCGCCACCTGTTCCTCGACCGTCTGTCGCACGCGATCGGCTTCGCGCACCGGCACAACACGCTGCTCGCGGTCTGCACCATCCGGTTCGAGCTCGCAGCGGTCGCCTCGCACGTCCCACGTGTGGCGCGCGAGGTCGCCGACCGCCTGCGCCACACCTTCCGTGAGATTGACACCATCGCGAGGCTCGGAGTCGACGAGTTTGCGCTCATCATCACCGACGTGCCGAAGCGCGAGCACGCGGAGATTGCGATCGGGAAACTGACCGAAGTCCTCGCGGATCCGTTCGACACCGGCGAACACGCGTACGGGATTCCGGCACACATCGGGGTGAGCCACTACCCGCCACACGGCCACGACGCGCAGACGCTGCTCGAAGCCGCACGGGCAGCCGCCTCCGTCGCGCGGCCCGTGGGTGTCTTCGGCGAGCCGTAGCGCGGACTTCAGTGGTCAGTGGTCAGTGGTTAGTGGTCAGTGGTCAGTGGTCAGTGGTCAGTGGTCAGTGGTCAGTCGTTCCTCGGGGTTCCTCGGGTTCCTCGGGGTTCCTCGCGAGGCTCACGCGACCAGCAGCTTGACCCCGGCGATCGCCAGCACGATCGCCAGCAGGATGTAGATCACCCGCACTGGCAGTTTGTGGCTGCCGAGATACGAGCCGGCACCACCCCCGAGAACTGCTGCGAGCGCGAGCGTCCAGGCGGCCTCCGGGAGCGGCTGACGCGACCAGAGATACCCGGCAAGACCGGCCACCGAGTTCACGAAGATGAAGGTGACCGACACGGCGGCCGTCTCCTTCGTCTTCGCCCAGCGACAGAAGAGGAGGATCGGCGTGAGGAAGATCCCTCCGCCGGTACCGGTGAGACCGGAAAGGAGCCCGACGCCGGCGCCGACCGCGACGGCGGTCGTCCGGTTCGGCGGCGTGCAGGTCTCCGGGTCGCGCTTGCGCATGATCAGGCGGACCGCCGAGAACAGCAGGACCACGGCCAGCAGCACCTCGAGGATCCGCGTGGGGATCGTGATCGCTCCGCCGACGAAGGCCGCCGGAACCGAGAGCAAAGCGAACGGCCAGAAGAGCGACCAGCGGAAGTGGCCCGCCCGCGCGAACTGCACCACCCCGAGGATCGCGACGAGGATGTTGAGTGCGAGCGCCGTCGGCCTCACCGCAGTTGCCGAAAGGCCGAGCAGCGTCAGGACCGCGATGTAACCGGAGGCACCGGCGTGCCCGACCGACGAATAGAGAAACGCCACGAGCGCGATCGCGAGGAACGCAACGAGGGAGGCCACCATCTCGCCGCGAAGGTTACAACGGCGCGCGCCGACCGTTTTACCTGGCGACGATCGAGAGCGACTTCTTCTCGGTTCCGCCCAGCTTCACGACCTGCGGCTCGGGCTCGGTCTTCATCCCCGGATACCAGACGCGAACTGTGTACTCGCCCGCAACGATCCCGTCCAGGGTCGCCTGACCCTCGCGGGTCGTCGCGAAGTAGGGCGTGTCGACGACGATGATGAAGCCGCTCATCTGCTCGTGGATGTTGCACCCGATCGCCACGATCCCGGCCTCCGGAAACTGGATCGGTCGCGCCGGTTTTCCGACGTAGAGCGGGAGTTGAAACCGGCGCGCCGGGGACAGCGAGAAGACCTGGTGCCTGATGTTGTCGCTGTTCGGGAACTCCACCCACGTCCCGGTCTGGACCGGGAGAACGTGCGGGACGAACATCCGGTCCACCTGGTCCATGATCCCGACCTTGCGCGCAAGCGGCAGCGGGGTCGCGGGAACGGCGTAGACGACGGCATCGTTCACCGGCGCTCCTCCCGCCCGTGCCACACGGACCTCGATCGTTGCAGCGCCGAGAGGAAGGGTGACCAGGACGGCGGCGATCGCAGACATGAGTTGTCGCATGTCGCCGCGAACAGACCGAGACGCCGTATCATTTCGGGGTGCCTTCCCACGAGTCGATCGCGTCTCCCCGACTTCGCTGCGCACGCGCGGCGCGCTCACGAATCGGCGCGCTGATCCTCGTCGCGCTGTCCGCCGTTCCGGCGCACGCCTGGGAGTCCGTCCAGGTGAATGGGTTCGCGCTCCTCAGGCCCCAGACGCCTGCGCGGATCCCTCTCGATGACGACTCCCTCTCGGCGCAGGTGCAGGTCGGCATCGACTGGCGCCCCTCTCCGGCCTTCGGCTCTCACGTCCACCTCCTGGTGCGGAACGAAGGGGACGGTTCGCGCCGCGGGCATGTCGGTGTGGTCGAAGCATTCGTCGAAGCCAATGCGTACGGCGAGCGCGACCGCTTCCGCGTCCTCGCGGGCGCGTTCTTCCTTCCGACGTCGCGCGAGAACATCGACAGCCTCTGGGAGACCCCGTACACCATCACCTCGTCCGCCCTGAACAGCTGGCTCGGCGAGGAGTTCCGTCCGGTCGGAGTCGACCTCACCTACACCCGGCGCGCACAGAAGCTCGGAGCATTCACCGGCGGAGCCACGGTGTTCATGGGGAACGACACGTTCGGAGCACTGCCGCTCGACCGCGGCTGGGCCATCCACGACCGCTGGACGCTCCTCGGGGAGCACGTCCCTTCCGGCCGCTGGTTCACCTCCGTCTCCGCGGAGACCGATCACCGGCTCGGATGGTCGGCACGAACGAAGTGGAACAACAACCGCGGCGCGATCCAGCTCACCCGGATCGACAACCGCTCCGACGCGCTCCTGTACGGTGAGCTCTACAACTGGGCGACCCGCTTCAACATCGCGGGCGCCGACTACACGTGGAACGACTGGACCCTCGCAGCCGAGGCCGGATGGGGAACGACGGCCATCGTGCGAACACGCGGCCGGTTCTCGTCGCCGATCCAGGCGCGATACGTTCTTCTGTCGCGCAGGCTCGGGAAGTTCCGTGCGAGCGTGCGAGCCGACGACACCAGGGCGCGCGCAGACCGCGCCCGTGCCTTCACCGCCGCACTGTTCTGGGAACCGCACGCCCGCCTGCGCGCAGGCCTCGAAGGAATCACCGCAGGAGACGAGCGGAAGCTCGCACTGGAGCTACGCTACAG
>JBAQWH010000635.1:0-3063 GCA_049298815.1 Thermoanaerobaculia bacterium
CGGCGAGTAGCCGGGGGTTGAGCGAAGCGAAACCCCCGGAATGATGGTGAGACGAATCGCGCCCTGAAGGGGCGCCGGCACGTCGAATCCGGCGCCCCTTCAGGGCGCATCTCTCTCTCTCGTGCAACCCGGGGGAGTCGCTTCGCTCCGCCCCCGGCTAATCGCCCTGGCCGCTTCGCGGCTGCGCGGGAACGGCGAAAGATCCTCGGTCCCTGAGTTCTTCCGTCGCGGGGAACGCTTCCGTCGCGCTGAGGAGGTTGTCGAACCGGAGGACCATGATGGTCCGGTCGTCGTCGGCGGGACGAGTGCCGCCGTGGTGGGCGACGGCATCGAGAATGCCGTCGCGCAGGGCGGTGGGGGAGCGGTCAGTCTGCGTGCCGAGGAGCGACTCGAGTGCATCGAACCCGAGGGGGTCGCCTTGCTCGTCCTGCGCCTCGACGATGCCGTCGGAGAGGTAGACGATGGTGTCGCCTTCCTGCAGTTCGACCTCGACGGTCTGCGTCGTCAGCACCTTCCGCACGCCGAGCGGAAGCGACGGGGCTTCGATCGAGATCGGCGTAGTCGCCCCTTTCCGGAGCAGGTAGGGGTAGAGGTGGCCGGCGTTCGTGTGGCGGATCGTGCCGGCCTGGAGATCGAAGATCGTGAAGGCGAGCGTCATGAACGCGCGCCTCTCGGTCGATCGGAAGACGAGCTCGTTGAGCCGTTGGAAGAGCGAGATCTCGTCGGCTCCTTCCTCGATCAGCGTGGTGATGGCGGCCTTGACCATCGCCATGACGAGCCCGGTCGAGAGACCGTGACCGGAGACGTCGCCGATCGCGACGGCGAGCCGGGTCTTGTCGAGGTTGAAGACGTCGTAGTAGTCGCCGCCGATCGAGGCGGTCGGCTCGAAGTGGGCGGAGAACGACACCCCTCGGAACCGCGGCCCTTCCTTCGGCAGGAGGTTCCTCTGGATCTCGGCCGCGATCTCGATCTCGCTCTGGAGGCGCTCCTTCTCGGCGACGGTCGTGACCAGCTGGCCGATCGACTCGGTCATCCGGTCGAACGAGGCTGCCATTTCACCGAGCTGGTCGTGCGGCTTCATCCGGATGCGATAGGAGAAATCGCCGCGCTCGACCGCCTTGGTGCCCTTCTCCATCCGGTTCACCGCGCGCGTGATCGAGTAGATCAGGACGGCGGCGAAGGCAGAAGCGAGGAAGTAGATGATGAGCAGGGCGCCCGCGAGGCTGGCGATCGTCGCGAAGAGGATCCGCATCAGCTGCGAGTTCGTCGCGCCGCCGAAGTAGAAGTTCACGAGGCTCGAGATCGGGTTCGAGATCAGGGTGAAGAGGCGCTTCTCGGGATTCGGCGAGCCGCTCACCCAGTCGTTCATCCCGTTCTGCTCGGTGACCTCGAAGAAGAAGACGCGGTTCCAGCGGAGGCCGCGCTCCTTGAAGTTCGAGAAGTCGGCCTTTTCGACGCTGAACCCTTCCCGCTCCCGCGAGGCGATCTGGGGGGAGACGATCATCCCGCTGCGGTCTTCGATCTGCCGCGCCCAGTCGAGGTCGACCGGCCGCACGATGACGACCGAGCGCGCCTCACCGCCGTTCGGATAGAGCCGCGACGAGACGAGGAGCGGCTGATCGTCGCGCAGCGCGAGCCCGCTGAAGTTGGTTTTCTGCAGCCACACCGGCATCTTCGTGCCGCGCGCGGAGTCGTAGACCTCGACCGACTTGTCGCGCGGGGCACGCCCCTGCAGCGCGTAGTCGGCGTTGATCGCTTCGAGCTCGCCGAGGCTCGCCTGCCGCTCGGCCTTGAAGTTCGCCTGCGACGCCACCCCTGCAATCACGTAGAGGATCGCCGCGAGAAGGATCGCGAAGAGGAAGAAGGGAAGGACGCCGATCATCACGTAGCTGAGGAGCAGGCGCCGGCCGACCGTCCAGAACAGCTGCCGCAGCAGGTAGCGCGCCGCGACCGCGAACCCCCAGAGCGTGAGGAGGACGAAGAGGACCCAGGAGAGAAACGAGAGGACGTTGACGAGGAAGAACGAAGTGCCGAGCCGGTCGAGGAGACTGTCGATCGCGTTGAAGGCGAAGATGCCTACGAGACCGAACAGCCACAGCACGAAGGTCGTCGAGAGCTTTCGACGTCCGGTCCGCGCGTTCTCCTGCATGAGATCCGTCATGATGACACACGCCACCGGCTGGTGGCGGCTGCTGCGTTCTACGCGGGAGATGGGAAAGAGGTTGCGCTCGTCGGGCCGGAATCACGGAGCTCCGGCCTCGCGGCGTGGCACTCCAACGGAACCTTTTCGTTGGTGAGATGTGACAAATAACACTTGTTGATTCGTGGGCGCGCAGTGCAGAATGCTTCGAAGTTCCTCCGCAAGGTCTCGCAAAAATGAATCGACTGATCCGTGTTGCCGGCATCGCCCTCGCCTTTGCCCTCCTCGCACACTCTGCGCAAGCGGCCGCGTGCATGAACCGCTTTCGCCTGCAGTCCGAGGGCGAGAACCACGTCGTCACGCTGCTCAGCGGCGCGCTCACCTTCCAGGAGGCGCAGGCGCTCTCGAATGCGATCAAGCGGCAGAACGCTCCCCCTCTCGAGTGGATCGACGGCACGACCAAGCTCATCGCCAAGCAGACCGGCGAGCTGAAGGTGATCCGCCCGATGCCGGTCGGCTGCGGAAGCAAGACGTCCGGCGTGGTCATGACCGTGACGTTCGTCAACGCGACTCCGCCGGCCGGAAAGATGTACATCCGGTTCGAAGGGAAGTCGGTCGTTCTCTTCGAGAAACAGGCCGACTAGTCCCCCCGCTCCTGTGCGGGATCACCTGGCGACACGAGGCTCCCGTTTTTTCCGGATGGCGAATGGCGAGGGTTTCCGCCTTCTTCCTCTGTGCACCCTCTGTGTTCTCTGTGTCTCCGTGGTGAACCGAACGTGGATTCACCACAGAGGCACAGAGGACACGGAGGATCACCGTCAATCATCTCGCGGCACCGCCTACCTCACCGGCCGCACCAGCCGCTCGAACAGCGATTCGAGCGCAGCCTCGAGGTCGTGATGCACGCCCGAGTGGACCTGCGA
>JBAQWH010000636.1:0-18361 GCA_049298815.1 Thermoanaerobaculia bacterium
GGGCGTCCTCATCGTCGGCAGTGGCATGAGCTTCCACAACATGCGCACCCTGATGCGTCCCGATTCGGCGCGCGAAGAGTCGCAGGTGTTCGACGCGTGGCTTCGAGAGACCTGCGAGGCAGGGCCCGCGCTGCGCGAAGACCGGCTCGCGGCCTGGTCGCAAGCTCCGGCAGCACGCGCTGCGCACCCTCGGGAGGAGCATCTCCTGCCGCTGCTGGTCACCGCGGGCGCGGCGCAGGACGAGGCCGGTCGATGCATCTTCCGGGACGAGGTGCTCGGCGCGTCGGTCTCGGCGTTCGAGTTTGGCGCCGTCGCGTGACTGTGAGGCCCGGTTACCCGAATGTGCCTTCTTGCGGCCGAGGACGCGGTTAGGTTACAAACGCACCGCAGGTTACGAACGGGAACCATAATCCCTGAGGAGACAACCATGAGCGTGACGAATTCCCTGTTGGTGACGGGCGCGGCGGGCCAGCTCGGCCGGCGTGTGGTGGAGCTGCTGTTAGAGTCCAAGGCCGGCCGTGTCATCGCTGGAACGCGCAGCCCCGAGAAGTGCGGCGACCTCGCGAAGCGCGGCGCGATCGTGCGAAAGGTGGACTTTGACGAGCCCCACACCCTGAGCGACGCGAGCGCCGGCGTGGACCGGGTCCTCCTCATCAGCACCGACTCGATGGAGCTTGGCCGGCGTGGCCAGCAGCACGAGCGCGCCATCGGGGTCCTCGTGGAGGCGGGCATCAAGCAGGTCGTCTACACCTCGCTCGCCCGCGCCGAGAAGGGCTCGCCCGTGCTCCTCGCCGGGGACCACATCTCGACCGAGAAGTCGCTCGCGGAGAGCGGGCTCGGGCACACTATCCTGCGCAACAACCTCTACACGGATCTGCTCATGATGAGCCTCCCGAAAGCGGTGTCGATGGGCAAACTCTTCGCGGCCGCCGGGACGGGCGGAGCCGCGTACGTGACGCGAGAGGACTGCGCGCGCGCAGCGGCCGCGGCTCTGTCGGCCGCCTTCGAGGGCAAGCGAACGCTGGAGCTAACCGGCCCTTCCGTCGTGACCCACGCGGACCTTGCCAGCCTCGCGAGCGAGCTCTCCGGAAAACGCGTCGACTACGTCCCGATGGAGCCTGATGCGCTGGCCGGCGCAATGGTGACCCAGGGCATGCCGGAGGCCGTGGCGAAGCTCTGGGTATCGTTCGATGTCGGTATGGCGCGCGGGTTCTTCGGACCTGCGAGCACGGCGTTTCACGAGCTCACGGGCAAGGCGCCGACCAGCGTCGCCGAGTTTCTCTCCACGCAACGGCAGGCCTTCGTCGCGGCCGCCAACGGGTGAGAATCGTGAACACGTCCGCGGCAGTCTGCATCGTGAACATCGGCCCCCGGGAACGCCGAAAGCGCATGAGGTTCGGGGCTGTGGTTCTCATCGCCGGTGCGGGCCTCGCGGCGCTTCTGGTCGGGCTGCAGGCGGACCGCCTCTGGCGGCTGCTGCTGTTCTTGCCGTTCTGGGCAGGGGCGCTGGGTATCCTGCAGGCCCGGGAGAAGACATGAGTGGCGCTCGCGTCGCGCGGTCAGCGTGACATGGATACCGGGCCGAACGCGATCACCGACGACGCCGAGCTCGCCCAGGTGCGCCGACAGGCTCGTTAGGTCCAGGTGAAGTCGCTGGTCCTGGCAACGCACTCGTCGCGCTGGTGCTAATGATTCCAGCTTGGAGGTGAAGCTATGAAAAAACGAAGTATAGGGGAAGACCATCGCGCTATGGGTGCTCTCGGGGCTACTCGCGGCGCTCTACCTCATGGCAGGCGGCTCGAGGCTCGCCGGCGCGGAAAGGCGCGTCCAGGGGTTTGCGCACTGGGGCTGGCCCGACTGGATGCGGATCGTCGTCGGCGCGGTCGAGGTCAGCTCGGCGGTACTGCTGCTCATCCCGCGCGCATCGTTCTTCGGTGCCGGCGCCCTCGTGGTGGTGATGGCGGGAGCGACGTACACGCATCTCTTTCGGGCAACCGGTGAGGGGGGCATGGCGGTCGCGACGCTCGTCCTGCTGGGCCTCGCCGGGTTGGTGGCCTACGCCAGGCGTCCGGAAGCGCTCCGTCTCGACGGGACGTCACCTGCCAGGCGCGAGACATAAGCGCGCTGGCCAGGTCCATTCCAACTTCGTTTGACCGTCATGCGGTCTTTGCTTGAGACGGCTCGCCTACAGGCGGAAGCCGAGCTGCGACAGCGCCAGCACGTCGACGTGCTGGTAGGCCGCCATGAAGGCGTTCATCATCTGGTCGAACGGGAGATCGGCGTACGTGCCGTGAAACCGCGCGTACGTGGCGTGCGGCCCGCCCGCGAGGGTCGTTTCCGGCAGGAGCGCCTCTGTGGTGCCGTCGAATTCCACGAGGCGATACCCCTTCCTCGTCGTGACGTCGGGCGACAGGCTCGCGTCGACCTTGAGCCAGCGTCCTTCGACGTAGAAGGCGTTCAGGCCGTGGTGGAACATTACGTTGGTCCCGAGCGCTCCCGCGATCTTCGGGGACAGGCTGTGATCGACCAGGTCGCTCAGTACGATTGCGCACGGCACTTCGGCGGCACGCGACAGGGCGCACAGAAGCACTGCCTTCTGCACGCAGAACCCCTTCGCCTCCAGAAATACGTGCGAGGCGAGGTACTCCTCCGGCGTGAGCTTCGCCATGAACTCGTAACGGATCTCGTCCCTGACGAACCGAAACAGCGCGGCCGCGCGTGCAGGAGGCGTGAGTTCGCGGACGCGAAGCCGCTCGACACAGTCAACGATGGCCGGATGCGTGGACTCGATGTATCGAGTGGGCGTCAGACACGCTTCCGGCGACGGCGGCGGGAGGCTGTCATCCGACATCTTCGGTCCCGCCGTTCTTCGCGGACTTCCCAAGCGCCTTCTCGAACGTCTGCGAGGCCCGATCGATCAACGATCCGAATCGTTCTGCCTCGAGCACGATGAAGAGCCCTTCGCCTTCCGCGTAGGGCTCGCCGTCCTGACCGAAGAGGCGCCCGCGTGTAATGACCTTCCTGCCCTCCACCCGGTCGATCCAGACCTCGAGCAACACCTCGTTTCCCAGCGGGAGCATGCGCCGAAACTCGACCGTCAGCTTGGCTGCCACGACCGCATGCCCGGCCATCCAGGCGGCGGCACCCATCGCCTCGTCGAGCACAGCGGCCATGCTGCCGCCGTGCGCATGTCCGGGTGGACCTTCTGTCCCCGGCCCGAACCAGATCTTCCCGACCAGTGCGTCGTCCCGCTCGCGCCGGAAGTAGCGCACCCGAAGCCGGTCACCGCTCGGCTCGCCGGAGACGAACGAACGACCGGTGCCGCCAGACCCGAGCGGCTCGATGGGGATCCAGCCATCCTCAGACTCCGTCCCTTTCGGCGACGGCGCCGTATCGGTCGGCTCTCGATTCACGGGTTCCTCCGCTCAACGACTGAACGAAGCAGCAGCCGATTCACGCCGCCACGGCCATGCGGTCCCATCACAATCTGGTCGCCGTGAAGTTTGGACGCCACATCCAAGATCCTATCAGCCGAAGGAGCCTCACCGAGGGATGCTCGAGCATCAAGTCGCGGGCGAAGGATGTTTTTGAAAACGCCTGACGCTGGGACCCCTTGGTTCATGCGACCCCTCCATTCGAAGCATCTTGACAATCTGCCGACACGTTCCTTAAAATGACGTCACGTTCATATTACGACATTGAATTCACCACTGCAAGCGGTTGACGGATTGAGGAGACCGGAGATGGACGTCAAGACGCTTCCTCGTCGGGAAAGAGAGAAGCTCCGACAGCGAGAGGATCTCCTGGCGGCGGCTCTCGAGCTCTTTTCCGAGTCGGGATACCACAACGTCTCCATGCGCGAGATTGCCCAGCGTGCGGAGTTCGCTGTCGGCACTGTCTACAAGTTCTTCAGGAACAAGGAGGACCTGTACAAAGCCCTGATCATGGCCACGGCCGCGGAGTACCACCGCGTCCTGAAGGCAGCGCTTGACGAGCAGAACGAAGTTCCTTCGGTCCTCCGGGACTATGTAGCCGCTAAGGCTGCGGTCGTTGTAGGCGGCGCTCCAACGCTACGCCTCTATTTCGCCGAAACACGTGGGGCAAGTTTCAACATCAAGGCTGGGTTAGACCAGGACATTCGCAAACTGTACGACGAGGTCGTGGCGCAGCTCGCGTCCGTTTTCGCGTCCGGTGTGAAGAAGAAGGTCTTCCGCAAGCTGGATCCGTACTACATGGCTGTGGCTCTGGAGGGAATGACCAACGCCTTCCTCTTCAGCTGGCTCGAAAACCCGAAACGGCATTCGTATGAAACGAACATTCCGACGCTGATGGACATGTTCATGGAAGGAGTCTTGGTGAAATGAGAAGGCCGGGGCCAAGAGGTTGATTGAGTAAGCGTATTCCGCTCGGTGCGTTCCTGCACGATCCTCGCATTCCATCACGCACGCCACCCATCATGAAAAAGCGGTTTCGGCCACTCCGGTTCCCGGAAGACGAGTCCGTCCACAACCACAGCATCGAGTGGTGGTACTTCAACGGCCACGTCCGCGACAAGAGCGGGAATGCGTACTCGTACATGAACTGCCTGTTCCGCGTGGACGTGAAGCGGGTCGGGATCCCGCTCCTCCGAGCGATCCCGCTCGCAACGTCCTACTTCTCCCACTCGCTCATCTCGGATCTGCAGCGGAGGACCTTCCAGCACAGGATCGCCCCCCTCTCGATCCTCTCCGATGATAGCCACTCGAAGCCCCTCCTGAGCATCAACTACATCAACCCGGCGCCGCGAACCGGGTACACCAACTGCGTCATCGAAAAGCTCGATGCATCGCGGTACCACATGAAGAACGAGGACCTCGACGTGACGCTGACGGCGATGAAACAACCGCTCCTCGAGGGCGGGAGCGGATTCCTCGACCTCCGTTCCAAGAGCACGTATTACTACTCCATCACGAATCTCGCGACGGAAGGGAGGATGAGAATCGGCGCGAAGTGGGTGACGGTGTCCGGTGTGTCATGGATGGATCACCAGTGGGCGAACACGAAGTACACCAAGGATAAGTGGGATTGGTTCTCGATCCAGCTCGACAACAATACGGAGCTCGTGTGCTTCGTGTACGACAGCAGCAAGGGAAGAACGTTCCTCGCCGATATCTGCTACCCGGACGGCCGACAGGCTCACTTCGATGATGTCGCCATTACCCCGCTGGAACGGCGCTGGGTGAGCCCGAAGAGCGGAGCCGCCTATCCGACGGCTTGGCGCATTGTCATCCCGGCCATTCGCGCGGATCTGCACCTCGAAGCCCGAATCGATAACCAGGAGATGCTCTTCGGCTCCATCAATTACTGGGAGGGCCCCCTGCTCGTGAATGGTTCAATCGGAGACGAGCCAGTACGCGGCGTGGGATTCATGGAGCTGCTCGGCTACGCTTCGACGTACAGCAACGCGCAGTACGTTCGAGACGCCGTCAACCACTCGATCGGACGAGCCACAGCGAGGACACGGAAGGGGGCTTCCTCCTACATCGGCAGGGTCAGGCGCAGCATCGCCGGGAGTTCCCCCGCTCTCCGAAAGAGGAAGCGGTAGCTTCGTGAGGAGCGGGTCGGGAAACCGACTCCACGGGGGAAGACCGGGACCTAATCCAAAACTAAGAAGCGCGACATCTTCTGGGACGGCGCATGGAGCGACGCGGCGGAGAGTTGAGGTGCGGTTCTAACGTCGGCCCCGCCCCGCACGAAGGAGACCCCTTCTGAGCCTTCGGAAGAGACTCGTTGAGGTCTGCTTGCAGTTTCCTCCCTGTATGCGACAGGCGCACCTAGGCCTAGGTGCGCAGTGGGAAGAAGCGCGGCAAGGAGAGCAACAACGCCGGCGATCAGGATGGAAAAGCCAACGATCTGCCACGCTTTTCTTCGATCGTATGCGCGGAATTCCGCCTGCTGAACTGTGTCGGTCGCGCCGAGGTCTGGCCCGACATTGAACAGCGAGGCAAAACCGAAATATGCACAGAAGTGCATGGTGGCCTGCAGAAAACCGGAAGCGGAGACTGCTGTGGGAAAGAACAACGTTAATCGCCAGAGCGGGGGAACATCGAACCAGATGAAAAATCCCACGAGAAAGATCGTGGCAATCAGACCACCCCAGCCGACCTGACGTCGTGTGGCAATCTCTGCAGGGCCGATATTACAGACGCCGGGAATGTATGAGACCGCATTCATGAGCATGCTGGGGTGACAACGTCGCGCGCGTTACTCAGAAACCGAGCGGCTCCTCGACGAATATGATGGTGATACGGTCGGGAGCGAATGGCTCCCCGTGAATAATAAGCGTCTTCCCGCGGGCTGTTCCCGGGAAGCCCAAGCCCTTCATGCGGGCGTCCTCTTTCGCGTAGACCACTGTGTCGATGCGCTGGAAGGCGGCGGTGAGGTCCGGCACGATCTTGTTCGTGCTCACGACGAGGACGAGCTGCCCAGCCGCCGCGTAGCCAGCGATGCGGCTACCCGACGCATCCATGAGGACGATCTGGCCGTCCTGCGTCACCGCTGCTGCACTCCCGAGAAACCAGTCCGCAGTGGCAGAGTGGCGGCGCAGCACGTGACGCGTAGCCTCTTCCGGCTCGGCGGTGATTTGGTTCTTGCGGAAGCCCGGCTGTGCATCGAGCCAGGCGCTGGCGCCGATCTCATCGAGCGTCGTCGAGCTGCCGGCCATGACGTCCGCCTCATGCGGCAGGAGCTCCTTGAGCTTCGCGAGGGCTGCGCTCCGATCTGCCACGATCGCGGCAGAGATGTTGTGCTCGGCGAGAGCGGCGACAGTGGCATCCACGACGGAACGCTTCGGGAGGTCGATCATGGTCAAGAGGGTGAAAGGACCTCCACCATACCCCTCAGAAGCCTCTAGTCAATCTGTTCAACGAAAGTCGCCCGGGATAGACAACCCTTTTCAAGGAACAACATCCTGGCGCATCACAGTTAGTGGTCTATTCATGGGCAGAGGGAAACGGGTGACACTCTGTCGTCAGTGACACTCTGTCGTCACCCGCCGCCCGAGAGACGTGAATTTTCCGGGTTAGTTATCGTTGGATAAAGCTAGCCTAGAAGATATCCCGCTCCTTGATCAGCACGACGAAGAGTGTCGGCACGATGAAGAGAGTGAAGAACGATGAGAACATGAGTCCGAAGATCATCGAGCCGCCGAGAGCCGTCCACGTATCATTGGAGAGCGTGATCGGGATGATGCCGACGATCGTTGCGATGGACGTAATGAAGATCGCCTCGAGTCGGGAGCGACCGGCGTCTACGACGGCGTCGATGAACGGGATGTCGTTTCGGAGGTTCAGATTCATCTTGTCGATGAGGATGATGGCGTTCTTCACGACGATGCCGAAGAGGGCGACGATCCCGATGAGCCCCGGGAAAGAGAGCGGAATGCCCGTGACCGCCAGCCCCCCGAACACGCCGATGAGGGCGAGCGGAATGGTGACGAGAACGATGCCGGCCTTTCGGAAGGAGTTGAACTGGATGACCATCGTGGAGACGATGAGAAGCCCGGCGAGCAGCATGGCTTGCAGGATGGATGCGACCGACTCGGCATTCTGCTCATTCTCTCCTCCGTAGGTGATGGCGTACCCCTCAGGGAGCGGCATGTGCGCAATGCCCTTCTGGAAGGCTGCGACGACGTCATTCGGACGGACGGCCCCTTCGACACCCGCGGAGAGCAGGACGACGCGCTTCTGATTGATACGCGTGATCGTGTCGACGGACGGCGTGAGCTGAACGGTCGCGACGTCCTTGAGCGCCACGGCCTGGCGACGGTTATTGAGGAGCGTAAGGTTCTGGACGTCCTCGAGATCTTGGATAGCATCAGCTGCGACGCGCGCCGTGACGTTGATTTCCTTCCCGTCGCGCAGGACGGTCGTCACCGTCGATCCAGAGATCGCCATGCGAAGGAGCGAGCCGACCTGCGCCGCTGTGAGGCTGTACAGCTCGAGCCGGTTCTGGTCAACAGTAAAGGTATACTGCGCTGGCGCGTTCTTCAGCGAGCTGTCGGGGCTGAGGACTCCCGGGATACCCTGGAGAACAGGGAGGCGCTCCTGCGCGAGACGATCCAGGGTTTGGAGCTCGTCGCCGCTAATGCGCGCCTCGAAGGCGGCGCCCGTCGACGGACCGCTGCTGGCGTCGTTGATCGTGACTTTCGCGGTCGTGATGTCTGCGAGGTCTTCCCGCATGAGCTTCGAGATCTCGTAGCTCTTCCGCGTGCGCTCCTTCGCCGGGAGGAGGTTCACGGTGATTGACGCGATGTTCGACTTCGACTGGCTGATTCCTGAGGAGAGCTGTTGCCCACCTCCTGAGAACGTCCCGACGAGGGCAGACGTGCTCTGCACCTCGGGGTACGTCTGCAGGCGCGGCTCGATCGCGCGAACGATTGCGTCCGTACTCGCAAGGTTCACGCCGATTGGTCCCTCGATGTTCACGTAGATCGTGTCCGCATCCGCAGCAGGGAAGAACTCCGTTGGGACGGCTCCGAGCAGTGGGAGGCTCACCGCTCCAGCGAAGAGGAGAGAGACGCTCGCGAGCGTCAGACCACGAGAGAGACGCGTCGCCAGGATTGCGCGCAGCGTTCTCTCATAAAGAGGAAGGACGGCATTGAAATGGATGACGCCGTGGAGGAGGCGATTGAAAAATCCCGTATCGTGCGACGCCTGCTCGCGGAGCTTCGCCTTGATCGCCTCGTCGTCACGATGCTCCAGCGCTGTGAGGTCCGCATTGCGGCGGAGGACGGGGTGGAGCCGTAACGCCCAAAGCACGACGAGGATGAGTGCTGCCGCGATCCCGAGAGCCGCGAGCCAGAGCACTCCATAGGCGACACCTGCGCCGCCGAGGCAAGCCGCGCCGAGGACGATAAGCCAGTAGTAGAGTGGCGTGAGGCGAATGCGCTCCAGGGCCGCAGCGAGTGGGTGGTTCACCATCAGGGCAATGATGAGCGATGCGATGAGGGTCGTCGAAACGGTGATCGGGATGGAGCGGATGAAGAGGCCGATGATGCCCGATGACATGAGCAGCGGGAGGAATGCCCACACGGTAGTGAGCGTCGTCGTCGTGAGTACGACTTTGAAATCATCCAGAACAAGGAGGACGGCCTCCTCCGGCGTGAACTTCCCAGAGTTGAGGTACTGCTTCGTCGCGGAGACGACGACGATGGCGTCGTCGACGAGTAACCCGAGCGCGAGGATGAGCGAGAACATCGAGAGGAAATTGAGCGTAAGGCCGGTCGCGCGCATCGTCGCGAACGTCACGAAGAATACGAGGGGAATCGCGAGCCCCGCCACGAGCGCCTCCTTGAGGCCCACGATGAGGAAGAGGAGTCCGCCGACGAGGATGATCGTGAGGATGAAGTCGTGAACGAGCTGGTCGAAGTCGCGACGGATTATGTCTGACTGATCCACGATCGTCGTGGCCACCGTTCCCGGCGGGAACGACTCCTGCAGGCGCTCCACGGCCGCTTTCCCGTCATCAATGGTCTGAATGACGTTCCCGCCGACCTTCTTGATGAGGCTGAGCGTCACGGCGTCCTGCGACGACTTCCCCTGCAGTGTGAGGCGCGAGAGGATCGTGCGCTCCACACTCCGCTCCGTGACGGTCGCGACATCCCGCAGATGCACCAGTGATCCTGCGTCGCTGTGCACAAGAGCAATGGCGCCGAGCGTGACCGCAGAGAAGAAACGGGCGTCGGTCCGCACAGTGTATGTATAGTCCGTCCCTTCAAACGTACCCGCCGGAATGACGAGGTTCGTCGCTTTCACCACGGCGTTCGCCTGATCCGCAGTGAGACCGTAGCTCGTGAGTCTCTTCGGATCGTAGGCGATGTCGAACTCCGTCGTGTCACCGCCGGAGATGCGCACTTCGCGCACCCCGCTGATCTTTTCGAGTTCATCCTTGAGGTTGTCCGCTGCACGCCGGAGGTCCAGCCCGCTCGCGGGCCCAGAGAGTTGAATCGACCAGATGGGCGCGTCGTCGATCGAGATCTCGCGAACGATCGGATCCAGTGCATCCGTTGGCAGGTTCCCCTCGATCGACGCGACTTGGTCGCGGAGGCTGCGGATCGCGTCGTCAACGTTCTCACCCGCTTCGAATTCGACCGTCGTCACGGAAAGGGAGTTGCTCGTGTTGGAGGTGAGCTTCTTCAGTCCCTTGAGCCCTGAAATGCCTGTCTCCACCCGCTTCGTGACGAGCTCTTCCATATCCGCCGGCGACACGCCTGGGTACGTGACAGCGACAATGGCGATGGGGATCTTCACCTCCGGGTTTGACTCGCGTGGAAGCGCGAAGAACGACACAAGCCCGGCGATCGTGATGAGGAGGATCAGGAGGATGACGACACGAACATTCGAGACGAAGAAGTTCAGGAAGGAGTTCCGGAGCTCCGGATTGAAGGTGAGCTTCGAGAGGTAACGCTCGTCGGATGACTGCTGGAGGCGCGGCTCGTCTGTCACGTGCGCGGTGGTAGTGAGGTGCGATTCAACGACGGGATCGATGACGGGAACGCTGCTGCCGAGGGCACATTCACAGTGACAGAAGCGCCTTCAGCGAGCAACGAGGACCCACCCAGGACGACCTGTGTAGAGGGGGATGCGTCGATCGCGACCTCGACGACCTCGCCCACAATGCGGACGACCGTCACGGGGAGTTTGGCGACCTTCCCGTTCTTCACCGTGAAGACGGTTGTCTCATTCTGGCTGATCGTGAGGGCCTGCAACGGGAGAAACGCCGTGCCGCTCGGGCGTGTGGGGACTCTTCGGAGCTGGAGCGTTGCGTCGACAACCACACCGGGGGCGAACCCTGCGGCGTTCGCGCCGAGCGTCGCTTCCACGGAGAACTTGCGCGTCTGCGGGTCTGCGGTCGGGGCAATGCGCACGATGGAGGCGTCGAGGGTATGACCACTGCGCGCGCGTATCGTCACGCGCTGACCAAGCTTCAGCCCCGAGAGATCCTCCTCATCGACACTGAACGTCGCCTTGAGGGAGCGCATGTCGCTGAGCGTCGCGACAGGCGATCCGGGTGCAACCGTGTCGCCCGCGCTCACGAAACGCTTCGTTACCGTCCCACTCAGGGGCGCGCGGATCGAGAGGAGAGAGAGTTGGAAGCTCGCCAGGTCGAGTTGCCCTTGCGCGACATCGATCTGCGCTCTGATGCCGTCGAGCTGACTCTCGCGCCCCTGCTGGGTGAGTGCCATGGCCGCGGCAGCGTTCTGCATCTGCAAGTCGGCGAGCCGCACCTGGATGCGTGCTGCATCGAGCTGTGCAGTCGCGCCTGCCCGAGCAATCTGTACGGCGTTCGTCGCGACAGCCTCGCCGCTGGCGGCGGCGTCGCGCTGCGCGTTACCTCCGATCTCCGACTGTCTCTCCGTGCGCACGGCAGCATCGAGTTGAAGCTCCGCGTCCTTCACCGCGATGTCGAGGGAATCACTCATGACGGAACTCGTCGCCTCGACGCCGTACAGCCCCTGGAGGATGCCGGTAAGTTGCGAGATGGAACCGGAAGCTTGCGCCTGCGCCGCGCCGACGGAACTGCGGAGCGACGTGAGGGACGTGCCCCCCTGGGCCGCGACGAGGGGCAGCGCTGTCGTTGGCGTCGTGGCCTCGAGCATGAGCTTCGTCGCGTCGAGCGCACTTTTCACCTGCCCGAGGACGGCGAGACCATTCTGGACGTCGCTCGTGGAGCCGCCGAGACCTCGGTCGCGAAACGCTGTCGCAGCCGTCCACGCCGCCGTCATCTGCGCCTGAGCTGTCGTCTTCGTTGCCGGGTCCTGATTCCCAAGTTCGTTAGCGTAGGCAGGGGCGATGCCGCTGCCGATGATGAGCCCCGTCTGAAGATTTGTGCTGTCGAGAAGCGTCACGGCGAGTGCGCCCGTCGCAGCGAGCGTCGTGCGAGCCATCTCCTGGAGGTCGTGCAGAGACTGTTCGGTCGCGGAGAGCTTCTGATCGCGGTTCTGCTCGGCGAGGTTCAGACCGTTCCGTGCACGCTCCACTGCCACGGCGACGGTTTCGGTGGCAGCCGTCGCGGCGGCGTTGGCGTTGCGATGGCCCGTACGGGCCTGGTCCGCAGCGAGCTCCGCTTGACGGATCGTGTACTCCGTCGTCGCTTCGGAATTACGGAGTGCCGTTGACGCGAGCTCGCGTGCCGCTTTCGCTTGCGCAACGGCCACCTCTGCCTGCTTCACCTGGGCTGCGGTCGACCCCTCTGCGTTGTTGAGGGCGCGCAAGCCGTTCATCTTCCCGCGAAAGGCGCTCTGGGCGGAGATGCGGTATGAGTTGTCCTTCTCCTCGTCGATGGAGGCGAGTTCGAACTCGCGGTCGATGCGATCCCCGAGTTCGAAGGCTACATTCGTCACCGTTCCAGCAATCTTGGCGACAACGACCACATCGCGGTCCGACGTGATCACTGCCGGGTATGTGACGTCGGAAACGAGTGCCGCTCCCTCGGCGATCGTGCGAACCGTTACGGGGATCGGCGGCTTCTCCGCCCGTACTGGAAGCTCGACGACCGTCGGCGCTCCGCAGCCTGAGAGGATCGTGAGAGAACCGATGAGAAGGACTGACGCTCGCCGCCGAGGGTGCATGGGTGAAGCAGGATGCATGGGTGACGCAGGAGTGAAACAACGCGGGAGACAGCAAAGTACCCATGAGGGACATGGATGTCAAGTGTCGTACAGTGCCTACATAGCGAAGTCTCAAACCAACGTTGCTCTTCTCGTCTCACGAGTTCGAGCTGCGCCCGGCGCGACCCACCGGTGAGCTGGAGAAATGGTTGGACGAATCGGCGCAGCCAACCTACCGAACTCGACTACGCCCCGAATCGGGCTAACACTGTCGTTTATGGACGTTCCGAACGTGACAATGAGGCACGTGCCCCCCCTCATCGACGACGGAGCGACTGGATCGCGACACGAATGAGCATACTTCGGAGAGAGAAGGATCCCCACCCACCGTCCGCAACGGCCACTCGGCCGACGGATCTCTGGTTGCCGCCTGGAGTGCGCCATCGCGTCTCGCGTTTCGAAACAGTAGCGGGCGATAGCGTGCGACGCGATTCCGAAATCTGGTTACGTCACGACTTTCCAGTCGATCGCGGAGTCTCGACGCCGATACGTGCAGGCGTGAGTTGATATGTGAGCCCTCGTTAGGACCGCCGAGCGCGTCGGAACGAAACGTTCTGAACTGCGGCACGAAGATCATCGTCGGTTACGGCGAGGTACATCGCGGTCGTGGCGATTTTCCGGTGCCCCGCGAGGCGTTGCGCCTGGTGGATGGCCGTGCCGGTGTTGAGCAACGTCGTGATAAACGAATGCCGCAGGCTGTGCATCGAGAACGGGATGCCCGACGCGCGGACTGCGCCCGCGATTCGCCGCAGCGTGGACTCCGAAATGCCTTGCCCTGTCTGCGTCGACGTGAAGAAGGCCGGACCGGCGGGTCGCGTCGGATGCGGGAACAGGCGACCGCGCTTTGCGATGTAGCGACCGAGGATCATGCGCAGGTCGGGGGCGATCATGACCACGCGGTCCGTATCGCCCTTGCCGTCGAGGATGGAGATCGTCCTAATCCCCTTCGCTCCGACAAAATTCACGTGCCCGAAGCCGAGCCGCAGGACCTCACGCTTGCGGAGCCCGGCGTAGAGGAGCATTCCGATGATCGCGACGGCGCGCCAGTGCTCGAACGCATTGCCGGCCTCGCTCGCGGCGACGAGACGATAGAGGTCATGAATCCGGGTCCGCCCGAACTCGACCTCGTGACGCATGACGCGGAGAAGTTCTTCCGACTCCTCCTGAAGCCGAACGGCTACGTCCTCGAGCAGCTCTTCTCGCCGCTCGTCCTTTCGACGTCGCCCGCGCATGCGGAACTCCTCGGCATTGCGAAGGATTGCATCACGCGACAGCACGTCCGCCACTACGTCGGCTTCGCCGAGAACCAGTGGCGCCTCTTCGAGAAGGAGACGCCGCCGCGCGTGAAGCCGCTCCTCTAACGTCTTTCGCGTCCTCCTCACCGGCATCCATCTCCTGCGCACCGGCGAGGTGAAAGCGAACCTCCTGCGGCTCAATGCCGACGCCGGCCTCCCTTACATTCAGGAGCTCATCGCCCGGAAGACGGGCGGCAGTGAGCAGGAACGGCTTTCGGATGCCGAAGGTGCGCGGTATCGCGCCGAGTACGAGCGGCTCTTCGCCCTGTTTGAAGAGGCCGGAAGGGCGTCGTCCCTTCCGGAGGTCCCGACCGCCGAACCGGCGCTCAACGACCTGCTCCTGCGGCTTAGCGGTGTCCGCCCGTCGTCGCTGTCGTGACCTACTCGCCGCTCCAGATCGGCGGATAGCAGTACGTCTACTGCGCCTTGCCCGAGACGATCGCCCGGAGGTAGAGCCGCACCGGATCACGCCGACCGACGTGCTCGCGTGCCCAGCGGAGCCACGCCTCCACGTCATCGTTCGCGGCGACGTCCGGGTCGTTCTTCACCGCGTCTTCCACGACGCCGAGGAGCGTGCGTTCCTGCTCGTGCTTCGTCCAATGCTGGAGGAGTTCTCCGAATTGCGACGAACGCCGCTGCTCGAGCGCGGCACGACGCTGCTGTTCTTCCCACCGGCGGTGAACCTCCTCCGATTCCAGGCGCTTCGGTCGGACGACGGTAATTGCGGTGCGGACGAGCGCCAGGATGACGTCATTCAGCTGCACTTCGAGCGGCCGGTCCTTCCGGTCCGTGAACGTCTGTTTCGCGCCGTATTCGTCGATCGTGAGCTTCAGGACACCGGTTCCGGAGTGGTCGTACTTCGGGATGCCGTACGCGCGATGTTCCGCGACGAGTTTCTGTTCCTTCGCCGTGAGCTCGTGCGGCTTCGAATCGAGCCGCTCCTCGATGAAGATCCGCACCGATTCTCCGAGCACGTTCACCGTCGTCTTTGTGTCGCGGTCCTTCGTCGTCTCGACGCTCCAGCCGCGCGCTTCGATCGCGCGGATGAGCGCATCCCAGAGGTGCAGAACGCGTAGCTCCGAGTCCTGCTGCACCTTCACGACATGGAGGTGGTGGATAAGCTCGGGCTTCGCGTAGATGTCGACCTTCTTCCGACGCTGCTCGAACCACCGCTTCGTTGCCGCGACGAGCGGGTGGTACTTCCGGATCTCGTCGGGGACGACGATCCGGTGCTCCTCAGCGCGCTCCCGCTCGACCCACCTCGCGATCTCCGGATCCTCCTCGGCCTGGACCGTCTCGTCCGTGTGCTCCGGGATGTACATCCGGATCGTCTCGGCGGCGGCAGCGTCCGCGGCGGGGAGCTTCGGTTGGGAGATCTCCTTCCCGTGCTCCTTCTTCGACCCAGAACCCCGCTCGGGGAGGGGATCCCATGGCGGCGGCAGGCTTCGCGAGGCCGACATCGCTCAGGTGGAACTGCGGCGCGAGGGTTCGCATCGGGGTCGACCAGACGAGGTCGTACAGCTAGCGTCTTCTCGATCATTGCGGTCCTCCTCATTCGCACCTGCGCGAATTCAGAGTTCGCACGGTGCGAACTCCGCGAAGTCGTCGTTCGCGAAGCACGTAAATTCTCCGCCGAGCGGATGTTGCCGCCAAATCGAGGTCACCGAACGGAACGGTACCGGGACGGCTTCGCGCTCCCTCATTTGAAAGATCCAAACCACCTCCCACCCCACCACCGGGACCATCGAATGCGCGAACCGACCCCGGAGCACCCCGGCGCCGACCACCAGCAGCAGGACCGCGCCGAGACTCCGACCTCCCGACCGGACCCACCGTCTCTTCCTCCCCGAGCGTCCGTGCCGAGCCCCAAAACGGCCGACAAGGGATCTGGCGATCTTGTCGCGCTTCGCGCGAGAGGTCCGAACTTCCTATAACCCACCTCTATGCAGCACACGCTGAACCGGGTCGTGCTCCAGGGCACGGTCGGACCGCCCACGGTCCGGCTCTCGCCCGACGGACCGATCTTCGCCTCGACGGAGCTCCGCATCGCGGAAATCCCGGACGTGACGATCACGGTATCGGGGATCGGGATCGACGCCGCCGGCATCGCGGAATCGACACGCGGCGACACGCTTCGGGTCGAAGGGGAACTCGCGTTCGATCCCGACGCGCAAACGTTCTACGTCTACGCCGATCAAGTGCGCCGGATGGTCGAGCAGGGCGGCGTCCTCGTCGCGCACGCCCCGTCGATGAAAACGTTCGACCGGTTCGAGCGGTTCTTCGTCGATTCCGCGCCGCTGTCCGACGCGCGGTCATGACGCCCGACGCGCTCCTCGCCGCGCTCGATCGCGGGCACGTCCTCATGGCGTTCGAGCGGCAGCGCCGCTACGCGATCACCGCGACGGAACCGCACGGTCCGATCCTCTTCATCACCGTGTCCGAAGAGAGCGACGACCCGAGCCTCGAAGATGCCTACATCGTCGACGAGGATCTGCACGAGCACCCGCTCACGCCGCAACAGCGAATCGCGATCACGAAGACGCTCCGACACCCGCCTCCGACCTGACGCCGATCCCGTCCCACTTCTTCACCGACAACCATGTCCCACGACAGCACTACCGCACCGCGGACGGCCGCCGACTTCTCGGCCGAACTCGACGCGTTCAGCGGGAGCCTCACGCAGTACCGCCACACGTTCGGCATGCGCTACACGGAGGGCGTCCACCATCTCATCCTGGAGAGCGCGGGCGTCATCGGGGAGAACGGGCAGCGCTGCAACGGCGCCGTCTGGCTCCTCGACGCGATCGCCTCGCACCAGCCGACGGCGACGCGCGCCTGCGACGGTTTCCAGCTCTGGACGCTCACCGTCGCGAACGACGGCGCCGGCCCCGGGGCGACGCTCACGTGCCGCGCCGATTCCGATCACCCGGCCGTCATCACCCAGGAGATCGACTACACCGATTTCCCGCTCCCGCGCGTGACGCTCTACGTCATCGACGGCGTCGCGCTCCTCCCCGGGGAGTACTGAAGCCCGCCTCGCGTCCCATCCATCCCATCACTCCAACCACCATGCGCAGCGTGAACAAGATCATCCTCGTCGGGAACCTCGCCGCGGACCCGGAAGTCCGCCAGACCCAGAAGGGCACGACCGTCGCGACGTTCCCCGTCGCGACGAGCCGCGACTTCACGTCGAACGGGGAGCTGAAGAAGGTCACCGACTTCCACCGCGTCGTCGCCTGGGGAAAGCTCGGCGAAGTCTGCGCCCGCTACCTCGAGAAGGGGAAGGCCGTGTACATCGAGGGCATGGTCATCAACCGCGCGTACGAGCACGCCGGTGAGCGCAAGTACGTCACGGAGATCCGCGCCGACGAGGTGAACATGCTCTCGTTCAAGAAGACCCGCGAGCGCGAAGACGTCGTCCTCACGGCGCCCGATGCGTGATTCACGTCTCCGTTCCCGCCCTTCACCTCTTTCTTCGAATCATGTCCAACACCTTCCTTACCCCCGGCACGACGACCGCCATCACGTTCCTCACCGACACCCCGATCGAGGGCTCGGGTCCGTACGGGCCATACAAGGCGTACCGGATCCTCGCGGAGGACGGACGGCAGCACACGTTCTACCCGCCGAAGTACCTCGCGGAAGAACTCGACCGGATCGGGGTCGCGCGCGGCCTCACGCTCCGGCTGAAGACGTCCGACGCCCGCACGAAGGACGGACGGGCGTACAAGCGCATCGAGATCGACAACGTCGAGCCGCCCGCACCCGGCGCGCACACACCGACGGCCGCACCGGAACCGCTCCCGCGCAGCGACGATCCCCGGAACGGCATCCTCGCGTCCGTCGCGCTGAAGGCGGCGACCGCGACGCGCGGCATCGCGGGTGAGCCGCAGGAGATCCTCGACACCGCCGAGGTGTACCTCACGTGGCTCCGCGCCGCCTGACCGCATCCGCAGCCGTCGGTTTCCTCCCGGCGGCTGCTTCTCGCGTCCCATCCTTCCCCTCCGACAGCCATGTCCCACTTCCCCGTGCTCGTCATCGGTGACGATGTCGACGAGCAGCTCGCGCCGTACGACGAGAACCTCGAGACGGCTCCCCGCCGGGAGCACCTCGATCCCGAATCGGTCGCCCGGATGGCGACGCACTACACGATCGACCCGACGGACCTCCCCGCCCTCGCCGCGAAGATGGAGGACTGGCGGGGCGTCCCCGGCGGTGTCGACGACCACGGCCTCTACGCACTCACGACGTACAACCGCGATGCGAAGTGGGACTGGTACGAGGTCGGCGGACGGTGGAGCGGCTTCCTGAAGCTGAAACCCGGCGCCGCGCCCGCTCGTCGGCGGTCCGCCTTCGACGAGACGCCCGCCACCCCCGACGGCTTCGCGGATATCGCCCGCAAGGGGGACGTCGACGT
>JBAQWH010000637.1:0-1589 GCA_049298815.1 Thermoanaerobaculia bacterium
GGCCGTGACGCCCACATCAGACCGCCATGATGTCCTGTTCTTTGTGTTTGAGGACGCTCGCGACCTCGTCGATGTGCTTGTCGGTGAGCTTCTGGATCTCCTCGAGGCCGCGCTTCTCGTCGTCCTCGGAGATCTCGTGATTCTTGAGCATCTTCTTGAGCTTGTCGTTGCCGTCGCGGCGCACCTGGCGGATCGCGGTACGCGATTCTTCCGTCATCTGATGCGCCTTCTTGACGAGCTCCTTGCGGCGGTCCTCGGTGAGGACAGGGATCGGGATGCGGATCAGCCTTCCGTCGTTCGAAGGGTTCAGCCCGAGGTCGGCATTGCGGATCGCCGTCTCGACCGCGCGCAGCATCGTCTTGTCCCACGGCTCGGCGACGATCAACGCCGGCTCAGGAACCTTGAGGCTCGCGACCTGACCGATCGGGGTTGGCGTCCCGTAGTAGTCGACCACGACGCCGTCGAGCATCGCCGCATTCGCGCGGCCGGTGCGCAGCGTCTTGAACTCGCGGTGCAACGCCTCGATGGCGCCGTGCATCCGATGCTGTACGTCCTTGATCACTTCATTCGTTGGCATACGTTCACTCCCGTGAGCGGTATTTTCGTCGATTCAGGTGCCGGGGCAACGGGGAGTTCCTCGGGTTCCTCGGTTCCTCGGTTCCTCGGTTCCTCGGTTCCTCGGGGAATTTAGCGGCAGATCTCTTTTCCGATCGAACCGTTTATCACCCGACCCCCGATCCCCGCTACCTCCCCGAGGAACCCCGAGGAACCCCGAGGAACTCAGGGACCGAGGAACCCGAGGAGCCCGAGGGACCGAGGAACCTAGTCGGACACGATCGACCCGACATCCTCCCCTTCCAGCGCGCGCTTGATGTTCCCCGGCTCCACCATCGAGAAGATGTAGATCGGGATCGAGCTGCCGCGCGCGAGGTCGATCGCGGCGGCGTCCATCACCTGCAGGCGGTCCGAAAGGACGCGCTGATAGGTGACGCGCGGGAGGCGCTCTGCGGTCGGGTCCTTGACCGGGTCGGCGGTGTAGATGCCGTCGACCTTGGTCGCCTTGAAGATGATCTCGCACTTGAGCTCCGCGGCGCGGAGCGCAGCGGCGGAGTCGGTCGTGAAGTAGGGGTTGCCGGTGCCGGCAGCGCAGATGACGACGCGCCCCTTCTCGAGATGCCGGATTGCGCGGCGGCGGATGAACGGCTCGGCGACTTCGGCCATCGTGATCGCTGAGGTGACGCGTGTCGGGATGTTGCGGCGCTCGAGCGCATCCTGCAGCGCGATCGCGTTGATGACGGTCGCGAGCATCCCCATGTGGTCCCCCGCGACGCGATCGATCCCCTCGGTCGCGGCGGTGACGCCGCGGAAGATGTTCCCGCCGCCGATCACGATCGCGATCTGCACGCCCATCTTCTGGACCTCGGCGATCTCGTCGGCGATCGTCGCGAGCGTGTCGGCATCGATTCCGGTCCGGCGGCCACCCATGAGTGCCTCGCCGGAGAGCTTGAGCATGATGCGCGTGTACTTGGGTTCTGCCATGCGAGCCGGTTTATAGCAGATTTGGAGTGCGGCGCCTGCGGGCGCCGCAC
>JBAQWH010000638.1:0-2399 GCA_049298815.1 Thermoanaerobaculia bacterium
CGCGAGCCGCCCCCACAAGCCGACCGACGCCGAGATGGGTCCGCACAATTTCGGGGGAGGGGAGGCCAAGCCGCGCTCGTCGGCGGGCAAGGGTGGGACGCGCGCCTGGAAGGGGAAGAAGCGGTAGGCCGGGCGGTGACGTGGAGCCACTGACGTCATTGCGAGGAACGAAGTGACGAGGCAATCCAGGGCTCGTGTGGTTAGGCTGTTGCTCCTGGATTGCTTCGCGATGCTCGCAATGACGATCCCCTACGCAGGTTTCCAGGCGAGATACTCGGTATTGACATTAACCGGGGCACTGCGGCGGGCGGATCTTGCCTCGAGGCAAAGCTGACCGCAGCGTGAAGGGAATTCAAAGTCGAGGATCATCGACCGCCGAAAGCGGCGTCCCGCCACAGGTTAACTGTCCTCGAGGTCGAACTCCCTTCACGCTCTCCTGCCGCCGTGCCGTTCAAGGAGAGCTGTCGCCGAGGTCAGCGTCAACTCTTTTTCTCTTGATCGATATGGTCAAGGATGGCAGCGATCCACACTCTCAATTCGGGAAAAGGTTGCGCAAAGCCCAACACATCCTGCGCATGATGGATCATGAAAGCGACTATCTGCTGAGTTACGTTGGGATCCATGTTTATTGCCGGTATGATCGGCTGCCCGAAAACGGCAGCGCACCCGACATTCGTTATGATCAAATATTTGCCGAGTGCAATGAGGCTATTTCGCGTGATGACGTAAGCTGCGTGGCCTACTCGTGCCGTTTCCCACCCATGCACGATCAGGCTGTCGTCGATGGCCGATAGAGTTTTGCGTGTTTCCTCCTCGACAATGTGCCTCCACCCCGCCAAGTCGTCCAGGATGGTGCGAGTGGGAACTGCAATTTGTGCGATGATTTCCGGTGATAGTCGCGCCTGATCGGCCCGGTCCGTCAGTTCGCGTCCTTTGGGAAAACCGAGTATAAATGCGCCGTGGATTTCTGCGACCTGCTGGAGCAGCGCCATGTGGCCTGGTTCCAGCGGCTCGGTCATCGTGCTGCTTGGCTGATTCGCAAAGGCAGCGCGAAACGCGAGCAACCCTGTTCCGACCATCCATATCGAGCCGACATTCAGTTGATCGAAGGGCCGCTCGACGAGATCCGCATATTCGGCAATCACGTGGTCGAGTGCTGGGTATCTGTTGGCGACTTTGCGTGTTTCGTCTGTCAATGACGGGAGAAGGCACCGCAAACGGTCGTGTAGGCCCTTCTGTAGGTTCTCCTCGAAGTCGCCTCCGAGAGGTTCGGAAATAAGTTCGAGGCCGCGTTCCGAAACCTGGAGAACAGGGCCAGGCTCCGGCGCGGGTTCGGGAGGGACTTCCTCAGCAGGTTGGAGCGGCTCGATGCGGCGCTTGATCTCGGCGTTGACGATGGCGGGGCCTGCTTTCCACAGGTCGTCGAAGATCAGTACGTAGGCGCGCTCCCGTTTCTCGTCTCTGAAAAGTCCGTCGAGGCGAGCATCGTACCAATCGAGCCAGACGTCCCAGTCATGCCCTGCGGCGCGGAGGTCACGCTTCATCTCCTGCCAAAGTTCGTTGATTTCGGGCGGTGACGCCTGTGGCCATAGGGCCGAGCTGGCGACCACCTCGGGCTTCACGCGCTTGTCCTGGATCCGGGTCGCGTCGCTGGACAGGGCGGACCAAAAGGCGGCGGTGTCGTTGGTGGCATCAGCTGCATAGTCGGTAGCGGCTGCGGCGTTGTGCGTGCTGTTGACGACTATGGCGATGGCGGCGCGTTCGGCGGCCCTGGCGGCGGCGTAAATGGTATCGGCCGCGTGGGCAGCAGCGTTGGCGCTGGCGGCGGTGAAGGCGGCTTCGGCGGCGGGGGCAGCGAAGCCCTGAAGCTTAGTCGCCTGGTCTGGATATTTGGCGGCAGACCAAGCGACGCCTGTAGCGCGAAAGACCGGCAAGACGATGACCGCGCGGAAGTCGCCCCTTATCGAGGCGTTCCGCGCCATCCACACCCTAGGCAGGACGCGCAAAACGGCACGAGCCGCGAGAGCAACAGCAACCTCGCGCGGCTTGCCCTCGAGCCACTTCTCGAAATCTTCGGCGATCTTGAAATCGACCAGCGGCCCCTCCCGCCTTTGCCTGCGCCGGTAGGGTCGCATCGAAGGTGGGATTCGGCAAGATGCACCCTCATCCGTCCCTTCGGGCCACCTTCTCCCGGAGGGAGAAGGGGCAGCCGCCCCATCAAACAAAAAGCCCGGCGGAATGCGCCGGGCTTCGTCGTTCGAAGAATGCGAGTCGAGCCTTACGCGGCTTCCTCGATCTCGGCCTCTTCGGGCTCGACCTCCTCGGTCTTGCCGCGGCGCGGACCCTTCATGAGCTGCGCCTCGATCGCCCGCAGCGCCTCGGTCTCGGTCAGCTTCTGC
>JBAQWH010000639.1:0-2741 GCA_049298815.1 Thermoanaerobaculia bacterium
ACCGAGAACGTCCCGCTGGCGCACGCGTTCGGCCTCGCGGCCGGGCTGCCGTCGCAATCGGCGGAGACCGCGGAACTGCGCGACCACTTCGAGGCCTCGCTGCTCGAGGCGTTCGGCGACTCGATCACGATCAACGGCCGTCCGGCGCCGCGGCTGCCGAACACGAGCAACGTCACCTTCCACGGTGCGGATGGCGAAGGGATCGTGATCGCCCTCGACCTGGCGGGCGTCGCGGTCTCGACCGGCTCGGCCTGCTCGTCCGGCCGCATCGAGCCGAGCCCGGTGCTCCTCGCGATGGGACTCTCGCAGGCCGACGCCCGTTCGACCGTCCGCTTCTCCCTGAGCCGGTTCACCACGCGCGCGGAGGTGGAGAGGGTGGTGGAGCTTCTGCGGGAGATCGTGGGACGAGTCGGATAGGACGAATGGGACCTATGGGACGAATAGGACCTATAGGACCCATAGGACCAATAGGACCCCGCCCGCCCCGAGGCGACGACCGCCGGGCGGGGGGGCCCATCGGTCCCATGGGTCCTATCGGTCCTATTCCTCCTATCCAATTTGCTTGATCCCCTGCTCCGCCCGTGGCATCGTTGCCGGCGGTTCGTCCGAATGGCAGAGAAACCAATCCTCGAAGGCGATCTCTCGAAGATCCAGCTCCCCGACATCCTCTCGTTCGTCTCGATGATCCGGCGCAGCGGCAAGCTTGCCGTGATGCAGGGCAGCCTCGAGCGGACCATCCTCTGGAAAGAGGGGGAGATGGTCTTCGCGACGTCGAATTCTCCCGAGCACTCCCTCGGGCAGTTCCTGCTGCGCAACGGCAAGATCACCCAGCAGCAGTACGAGGAATCGCGCGCCCGCGTGACTCCCGTGGTGCGCCACGGCAAGCTCCTCGTGCAGATGGGAGCCATCTCCCCGAAGGACCTCTGGTGGGGCGTCAAGAACCAGGTGCTCGACATCCTCTACTCGCTGTTCGGCTGGGAGGATGGCAGCTTCGCCTTCTACGAATCGCAGGAGGACCTGAGCCACGAGCGGATCGTCATCCAGCTCAACACGTCGGGCGTGATCATGGAAGGGATCCGGCGGCTCGACGAGTCACAGCGGATCCGCGAGCGCATCCCGAGCGTCGACATCGTCTTCATGCGGGTGCCGGGGACGAAGCCGGACCTCGGCGCGCTCGACATGAGCGCCTCCGAGGTCGCGATCTACAACATGATCGACGGGCGGCTGTCGGTGCGCGAGCTGACCGGGCGCTCCGAGATGACGGAGTTCGAAGTCACGCGCATCCTCTTCCAGCTCCTCTCCGCGAGGATCATCGAGGTTGCGCCCGAGGAGAAGTCGTTCCGCCCCGTCTTCCTCGACGTCGAGGACTCGCCGGAGCTGCTCAAGATCATCTCGACCTACAACGACATGTTCGGCCGCGTGTTCGACGCGCTGAACCGGGCGGTCGGAGAGAACCAGGCGCGCGACATCTTCATGACCGCGCTCAACAACGCCGCGGCCGACGACCTCTGGGCCGGAGTCTTCTTCGACCAGTACGGACGCTTCGACGAGAACATGCTGATCGCCAACATCTCGGAACTGCCGTTCGAGCGCCGCAAGGCCGTCCTGGACGAAGGGCTCAACACCCTCCTCTCCGTGCAGCTCTTCGAGGTCTCCCAGCACCTCGACTCCGCCGGCAAGGTCGAAGTCTTCCGCTTCATCTCCGACCAGAAGGCGAGCCTCGAAAAACTCGCCGTGTAGCAACGGCCGCCTTCCCTCCACCGATCACCACAGAGACACAGAGGACACAGAGAATGCACAGAGAACTCTCGGTGCACCTCTGTGCTCTCTGTGTCTCTGTGGTGAGCCTCCGAATCCGGCAGCAGCCGCGGCTCACGCTGATATTCTTCGCGCGACATGTGGCCAACCCTTCTCAAGATCGGCAATTTCGAGATCACGACCTTCGGTCTGATGATGTTCCTGGCGTTCGTGACGGGCGGATGGGTGCTGTCGCGGATGTTCCGGCGATACGGCATCGACGAAGAGGTCGCGTCGTCGATGGTGGTCGCGGCGGCGCTCGGCGGGATCATCGGAGCGAAGATCTACTACGCGATCCTGTTCCGTGACTGGCATCTGCTGTTCGACCGGGCGGGCCTCGTCTGGTACGGCGGGTTGATCGGCGGCTTCCTCGCCTGTTCGTGGCTGATCTGGCGACAGAAGATCGACTTCCTCACGGCCGCGGACGCGACGGCCCCGGCGCTCGCGATCGGCTATGCGCTCGGCCGCATCGGCTGCTTCCTCGTCGGCGACGACTACGGCCGCCCGACGGACGCTTGGTTCGGCGTCGCCTTCCCGAAAGGTGCGCCGCCGACGACCGCCGCGTCGCTGCGCGAGTTCGGCGTAAACGTCGACCCGTCGATCCCGGCGGACACGATCCTGAGAGTCCACCCGACGCAGATCTACGAGGCCGCCGCGGCGTTCGCGATGTTCGGCATCCTGATGTGGCTGAACCGGCGTCCGCACCCGAAGGGGCGCGCCTGGGGCGTCTTCCTGATCCTCCTCGGCATCGAGCGTTTCCTCGTCGAGATCGTCCGCGCGAAGGACGACCGCTTCCTCGGGCCGTTCACGGTCGCTCAGCTGATCTCGGTGCTCCTGGTCATCGCCGGGACCGTCTGGGCCGTCCGGAAGGAGCGGGTGATCGCCGCGACCGAGCCGGTGCGCGTGGCCGCGCCGCGGCCTTCGGGACGCAAGCGGAAGTAGAG
>JBAQWH010000640.1:0-1765 GCA_049298815.1 Thermoanaerobaculia bacterium
CTCGACGCCTGGATCGCCTGGTACGAGCCGATCGCCGCCGCGATGCGCGACGCGAACCTCCCGCGGGACTCGTTCATCAAGGACATCCTTCGGTACTTCCGCACCGATGCGAACAAGGGCACGTCGCTGTACGACGTTCTGGCCGGCCACCGTGCCGCGATGGCCGTGGTCGCGATGACGCGGCGATTCCTCGGTTTCGTCGACGAAGAAAAACGGCGACTCGGTGTCGTCGACTTCGACGATCTGCTCCTCCGCACGCTCGCGGTCCTCGACGATCCGGCCGTGCTCGCGAGGGCACGCGCCCAGTTCGACTACATCTTCGTCGACGAGTTCCAGGACACCGACCGCGTCCAGGCGCGAATCATCGAGGCCCTCGCAAAGGACGCGCACGGGGACTTCGTCCCGGGCCGGACGGTCGTCGTCGGCGATCCGAAGCAGTCGATCTACGGCTTCCGCCGCGCCGACCCGGAGACCTACTACCGGATGACCGAAGCTCTGATCGCAGGCGGGGCCGAGCGGCGCGCGATCACAGAGCAGTACCGGAGCGATCCGCAACTGCTCGAAGCGGTGAACGCGATGTTCGCGTGCCTCTTCCCGAACCAGCTGCACGACCCGAACGTCTTCCGCCCTGCGTACCGGCCGCTCACGGCCGCGCGCACCGAGCCCTCGCGAGAGCTCGACGCGCGGTTCACGCTGTTGCGCGCGAGCGCCTCCGACGGCACGAACCGGTATTTCGCCGAGGCGACGTCGATCGCCGAGTGGATCAACGCGCGACGCGACGGCAGCGGCACCGACCTCCAGCGCTACGCGATCCTCTTCCGGCGGCTGACGGAGCTCGACGACTACCTCGACACCCTCGACCGCCACCGCATCGACTACGTCCTCCCTCCGACGCGCCTCTTCCTCGACCGGCGCGCGCCGGTCGATCTCCTTGCGGTACTGCGCGCCATCGCGTTCCCGCACGACCGGGGTGCGCTCATCTCCGCGGCGAGGACGCCCTACTTCGCGCTCACCGACGACGAGATCGCGGTGGGGGTCCTGGAGGTCGCCGAGACGGCGTGGACAGCCTTCGTCGACTCGATCCGCCGGTTCCGCGATGCCTCCAGGCATCTCACCGTCACGGAGCTCATCGACCTGCTCGTCGACACGACCGGGATCGAGACGCTCTACCGCGCGGCCTCCGACGGCGAGCGTCATCTCCGCCATCTCGAGCACATCCGCCGCATCGCATTCGAGTACGACCAGCGCAGCGGCGGTTCCGTGCGGCAGTTCGTCGACGAGATCACCGACCGCCGCGACGATCCCGACGAGATGGAGCCCTCGCTCGTCGACGAATCGCGGAACGCCGTGCGGATTCTCACGGTGCACGCGGCGAAAGGGCTGGAGTTCGACACGGTGATCGTCCCGGACCTCGGCTTCGACACGAAGGGCGGCGACGGCGGCGTGCAGTTCTACACCGTCGAAGAGCCGCGCAGCCTCGTGCTGGGCGGACGCGTCGAATCGATCTCAGGCCGTTTCCGCCACGCGCCGGGCGGCGACCCACTGCGAAAGATTGCCTCGCAGCGGCAGGAGGCCGAGATGCGCCGGCTCTTCTACGTCGCGGTCACGCGCGCGAAGAGCGAAGTCGTCTTCGTCTGCAACACCGACGAGAAGTCGCAGATGAAGGGGTTCCTCAAATGCCTTCTCGAGCCGCTCGCGCTGAAGGTCGACGGGCTCGACGCGCTCTGGCCGGCGGAGGCCGGGAGGGTCCTGCACCCCATGCACG
>JBAQWH010000641.1:0-2110 GCA_049298815.1 Thermoanaerobaculia bacterium
CTCGAGCACCTGCATCCCGCCGAGTGAGCCGCCGATCGCGAGCTTCACCCGTTGCACGCCGAGGTGACGCAGGAGCAGGCGCTGCAGCGAGACCATGTCGCGTACCGTGATGGCCGGGAACCGCGCACCGAGCCTCCGGCCGGACCCGTCACGCGACGCGGGGCCGGTCGTGCCGTAGCAGCTGCCGAGGACGTTCGAGCAGAGGATGAAATCGCGATCGGGATCGAGCGCACAGCCGGGACCGAACAGCGCCGGCCACCAGTCGTCGGCGTCCGGGCTGCCGGTGAGCGCATGACAGACGATCACCGCGTTGGTGCGGGCGGCGTCGAGCCGCCCCCACGTTCGGTACGCGACCTCGACGTCCTCGAGCACACCACCGGCCTCGAGGATCAGCGGGAATGGCAGATGGAACCGCTGCACGCCCCTCATGCGGCCGCCTCCCCCCGCACCTTCGCGAACGCCTGCTCGAAGTCTTCGCGGATGTCGTCGATGTGCTCGATGCCGACCGAGACGCGGATCAGCTCGGGCGTGACGCCGCTGGCGCGCTGCTCGGCATCGGTCAGCTGCTGGTGTGTCGTCGACGCCGGATGGATCACGAGCGTCTTCGCATCGCCGACGTTCGCGAGATGGCTCGCCAGCTCGACGCTGTCGATGAACGCGCGCCCGGCGGCGAGACCGCCGCGAACCCCGAACGTCAGGACTCCGCCGAATCCATTGCGGAGGTACCTCCTGGCAAGCTCGTGGTACGGATGGCCGGGCAGACCCGGATAGCTCACCCACGCGACGTCCTCGTGCTGCTCGAGCCACCGCGCGAGCTCCAGCGCGTTGTCGACGTGACGCTGCACGCGCAGGGAGAGCGTCTCGAGCCCCTGCAGGAAGAGGAACGAGTTGAACGGACTGAGCGACGGGCCGAAGTCGCGCAGCCCTTCGACCCTCGCCCGGATGATGAACGCGATGTTGCCGAACGGACTCGCCGGGCCGAAGGTCTCCCAGAAGTTCAGGCCGTGATACCCGGGCGCCGGCGAGGTGAAGGTCGGGAACCGTCCGTTGCCCCAGTCGAAGCGGCCGGAGTCGACGATGACGCCGCCGATGGACGTGCCGTGGCCTCCGATCCACTTCGTCGCCGACTCGACGACGATGTCGGCGCCGTGATCGATCGGACGCGCGACGTAGCCGCCGGCGCCGAACGTGTTGTCGACCACGAGCGGCACGCCGTGCTTCCGCGCCACTCGCGAGAGCGCATCGAAGTCCGGGATGTTGAAGCGCGGGTTGCCGATCGTCTCGACGTAAATCGCCTTCGTGCGGTCGTCGATCCGACCCTCGAAGTCGGCGGGATCGTCGCCGTCGACGAAGCGCACCTCGATCCCGAGTCGTGCGAACTGCACCTTGAACTGGTTGTACGTGCCGCCGTAGAGGAAGCTCGTCGAGACGATGTTGTCGCCGGCGCCCGCGAGGGTCGTGAGAGCGAGGAACTGGGCCGCCTGCCCCGAAGACGTGGCGAGCGCGGCGAGACCGCCCTCGAGCGCGGCGATCCGCTTCTCGAACACGTCGGTCGTCGGGTTCATGATCCGCGAGTAGATGTTCCCGAACTCCTCGAGCGCGAAGAGCCGTGCGCCGTGCGCGGAGTCGTCGAAGGTGAACGAGGTCGTCTGGTAAATCGGGACGGCGCGGGCGTTCGTGCCTGGAGCAGGCTCCTGACCGGCGTGCACCTGAAGCGTTTCGAAGCGATGGCTGGACATTGCGTTTCTCCTTTTCGTCGTTCGTTTCGTGTTCGCCGGAATGACAAAAGCCCATCTCACCCGGGTCGGGGCGATGGGCCTTTCTCAATGGCTCACGGGAGAAAACGAAACGGCGAAGCAGAGCTCGCGCGCGTTCGATTTGTCAGGTGAGGATCGGAGTCTTCTGGGACCGGCTCCACCGCCTCGGCATGTGCCGCGGGTGGAGTCGGAGCTGTGCCGCTACACCCGCGTCAGCGCATTCGCGCCTGACACGTTCGCGAGCAACACATGCAGCGGATGGAGATGAGAGATCTCATTCGGCCCGCGCAGTGTGAAGGTTGCACGCGGATGCTGTCAAGGGTGGGAATGAAGAAGTAAGAAGTAAGAAGTTC
>JBAQWH010000642.1:0-2365 GCA_049298815.1 Thermoanaerobaculia bacterium
CTGGCCACTGGCCACTGACCACTGGCCTCACACCTGGCGCCGCAGGATGGCCTTGCCGACCGCCTTCGCCGCCTCGAAGGCGCCGAACCGCTCGCGATACATCTTCATGTAGAGCGCGGGGGTGTCCTTCGCCGGCGCGATCGTTTCGGGCCTCGCGACGAGGCGCATCGCGCCGGTCGCGCAGGTCGTGACGCAGAGGCCGCAGCCGATGCAGCGCGGGAGGTCGACCGTCGCGACGCCACCGGTCACCTGCACCGCTTCCATCTGGCATCGCGGCTCGCAGGTCCCGCAGCCGATGCACTCGGAGGAGTCGACCGCGGCGTGATAGTTCGTCGTGAAGATGCTCGCCGGATCGGGCAGTTGCTTCGCGCTGCGGAGCACGCCGCAGCAGCATCCGCAGCAGCAGCAGACGAATAGCGGTCGCGTGGTGTTCTGCGGCTGCAGGACCAGCCCTTCGCGGTCGGCGATCGTGAGGGTCTCGAGGACCTCCTCCCGCTCGACGAAGTGGGCGGCGCCGCTCTCGACCATGCCGCGCGCCGCCGGGCCGAAGGTCAGGCAGGTCGAGCGAACCTCCGTCTGGCGGCAAGGCTCTCCGATGAGGTCGCGCCCATGCCTGCAGATGCAGTCCATCACCGCGAACGGCCCTTTCGATGAGGCCACGTAGCCGCGGATGTCGTCGTAGGTCCCGACCGGCGTCTCGTGCGCGATCTTGATGTCGACCGGGACGGTCCGCATCTGCGGAGGCCGGACCGAGTGAAACGCCGCGCCGAACCCTTCCTCGAAGTACTGCTCGACGTCGCGCTGCAGCTCCGGCGTGAGGCGGACGAGCTGGCGCTCGTAGATGCCGACGGCCAGGATCGATTTCGCGTAGCGCGTCTTCCCCTTGCTCTTCATCCGCTCGATGACGCCGCGATCCGCCATCGTGTCGAGCGTCGACCTCACGCGCTCGCCCGTCCACGTCTTGCCGAGGCGTCTGCCGATCGTCTGGGAAGGTTCCGGCACTGCGCTCAGTGCGAGAGCCACTTCCGCCTCGTCATGGGAGAAGAGGGTCGCGAGAATCCGGAGCTCGACGCCTGATGTCGTCGCCGGGAACGGCACCGGCATCCGGTCGAGGTGCTGTTGGAGCTTGCGATAGACATCAGCCTGCATCGTACGATCCTCGTTGTGGGGTGCGACCCACCCGCTCCGGATCGTACATCCGGCCGCCGGGAAGTGCAGTGACGGCGGGTATGAGTCCCTAAGTCCCTAAGTCCCTAAGTCCCTCGGGTGGCCCAGGCCTGCCCTGGCGCTTCCGAGGGACCAAGGGACCGAGGGACTCAGGAACCGGGTGGGGTCCGGTATGCTCGGACGATGAATCACGACGACGTCGCGGCGGAACGATGTGAGTCGCTGCGCGGCGAGGGAGACGAGATGATCGCGTTCCCTCCGCGTGAAGCGAAGCTCGGTCCGCTGACGATCTGGCGCGCGCTGCCGGTGCGCGAACGGCGGCTGGTCGGCCCATGGTGTTTCCTCGACCGCTACGGCCCGGTGTCGTTCACCGAGGGCCGCGCGATGGACGTCGCCGAGCACCCACACATCGGGCTGCAGACGGTCTCCTGGCTCTTCGACGGAGAGGTGCTCCATCTCGACAGCCTCGGCTCGGAAGCGACGGCGCGGCCGGGCGGCGTGAACGTGATGACGTCGGGCTCCGGGATCGCGCACGTCGAGCTGACGCCCGAGGGGCATTCCGGAAGACTCGACGGAGTCCAGCTTTGGGTCGCTTTGCCGGATATCCATAAAGACGTCAATCCGTCCTTCCATCACCTGGCCGAGGTGCCGGTGACCGAGCTTCGCGGGGGAAGGGTTCAGACGTTCTTCGGCAGCTTCGGGGACGTCCAGTCGCCGGCACTCCGCTTCGGCGATGCGGTCGGCGCCGACGTCGCATGCCGTGCGGGGGAGGAGATCGTGCTGCCGCTGGCTCGCGGATGGGAGCACGCATTGCTCCCCGTCGCCGGCGCCGCGCACGTCGAAGGCCAGCGCCTCGCGGTCAACACGCTCTACTACCTCGGCACCGAGCGTTCGGAGCTCGCGATCCGCGCGACCGAAGACTCGCGACTCCTCCTCCTCGGCGGGCCACCCTTCGAGACGCCGATCCTGATGTGGTGGAACTTCGTCGCGCGAAATCCCGAGGAGATCGCCGAAGCACGGAAACTGTGGGAGGCGAGCGACCACTTCGGAGCGGTGAAGGGCTACGAAGGTCCCCGCATCGAGGCCCCGCCGCTGAACCGCCTCGCGAGGCCGAATCCGGCGAGCTGAGAAAGAAGAGTGAAGAGTGAAGAGTGAAGAGTGACGTATCCCCCTTTCACTCTTCACTCTTCACTCGTCT
>JBAQWH010000643.1:0-5630 GCA_049298815.1 Thermoanaerobaculia bacterium
GTGCTGGCCGGCGCCGCCGCCCGCGGCTACGTCTGCGAGAACTTCGGGCAGCCGTTCAGGCTCCCCGACCTCGGGCCGATCGGATCGAACGGCCTCGCGAACCCGCGCGACTTCCTCGCGCCGGTGGCGGCCTACGAAGACCGCGAGGGTGACTTCGAGATGCTCGTGAAGTTCGGCGGCCGGCTCTGGTCCGCGAAGATCGGACACTCGCCGCTCGACGTCGTCGCGTGGCATGGCAACTCCACGCCGTACAAATACGACCTCGCGCGCTTCAACGTCATCAACACCGTCTCGTTCGACCATCCCGACCCGTCGATCTTCACGGTCCTCACCTCGCCGTCCGAGGTGGCGGGAGTGGCGAACTGCGACTTCGCGATCTTCCCGCCGCGATGGATGGTGGCCGAGCGCACCTTCCGTCCCCCTTACTTCCATCGGAACGTGATGAACGAGTACATGGGTCTGATCCGCGGCGAGTACGACGCGAAGGCCGAGGGGTTCGTTCCGGGCGGCGGCAGCCTGCACAATTGCATGTCGGGGCACGGGCCAGACGCCGCGACGTTCGATGCAGCCTCGTCCTCCGACCTCGAGCCGAAGCACACCGGCGACACGCTCGCGTTCATGTTCGAGACCCGCTACGTGATCCGGCCGACGCGTTTCGCGCTCGAGACGCCGGCGCTTCAGAAGGACTACTGGCGCTGCTGGCAGGGGCTGCGCAAGAACTTCCGCCAGCCATGATCCGCTCCGTCGCAGCCCTGCTCGATCGGCTCGTCGATTACGCCGGACTGTTTCCGCCGGCGAAGTTGTCGATGGAGCAGGCGGCCGGGAACTTCGCGCGGTACCGGCGAAGCGAGCACGCCTTCGCGCTCGGGCGGTTCGTGGTGCCGGCCTCGCGTCTCAGCGAGCTCGAGGCCGTCTCGGCAACTGCGTTCGACGGCTGGCTCCTCAGCGCCCTCGTCGCGACGGATGCCGACCTCGAAGCAATCGCCGCGTTCAACACGCGGAACGCCGGAAGAGCCCGCGTCGATTCGATCGAGATGAAAGTGGAGGCAATCGATGCGATCGAGCGTGCGGCCTCCACGATCCCGACGACCCTCGCGGTGTTCTTCGAGATCCCTCCCGGCGGTGATCTCCGCACGATGCTCGCAGAGGTGCGCGCGCGGCATGGCCACGCCAAGATCCGCACCGGAGGCATCACGTCCGACGCCTTTCCGACGGTGTCCGACATCGTCCGGTTCATCGCGGCCTGTGCGAAGGATGGTGTGTCTTTCAAGGCGACCGCCGGCCTGCACCACCCGCTCCGCTGCGTGCGGCCGCTCACATACGAGCCCGGCAGTGAGACCGGGACCATGCACGGCTTCGTGAACCTGTTCCTTGCCGCCGCCGTCCTGCGCGCTGGAGCGGACGAGCCGACTGCGACGCGGTTGATGGAAGACGGGGCAGCCTCGTCGTTCACCGCGACCGACGCAGGCATCGCGTGGCGCGGGACGCTCGTACCGGTCGAATCGATCGTCGAGATGCGTCGCGAATTCGCGCTCTCGTTCGGCTCGTGCTCGTTCGAAGAGCCGATCGAGGAGCTGCGCGCGATCGGGTGGTTGTGAATGCGCGGACGGTCACCACAGAGGCACAGAGGACACCGAGAAGCACAGAGGAATCGGCTGGCGGCCTGCCTGCTCTGTGGTCCTCTGTGTCCTCTGTGCCTCTGTGGTGAACAGCCCGCGCCGTGCTGACGATAGACTCCGGGCCACCATGAACAGCTTCATCGACTCCGCGAACGATCCGACGACCGATTTCCCGATCGAGAACCTGCCGTTCGGTGTCTTCCGCCGAGCCGGTGAGGACGAGACGCCGCGGATCGGCGTTGCGATCGGCGACCAGGTGCTCGATCTCGCGAGCTGCGGCAGCGCGGGGCTTCTCTCGGCTCTCGATCAGGAGACGCTCGCCGCCTGCGACGCCGACAATCTGAACGCACTGATGGGCGGCGGAGACGTCGCCGCGCTCCGCGCCGAGCTCACGTCGCTGCTGAACGAAGATTCGCCCGCGCGCGACGAAGTCAGCCGCTGTCTCGTCGCCAGGAGCGATGCCGAGATGCTCCTCCCGGCCCGCATCGGCGACTACACCGACTTCTACGCCTCCGTGCATCACGCGACGAACGTCGGGTCGATGTTCCGCCCCGACAATCCGCTCCTGCCGAACTACAAGTGGTTGCCGGTCGGCTATCACGGCCGCGCGTCGTCGATCGTCGTGAGCGGCACTCCGATTCGCAGGCCGCACGGCCAGACCCGCGACGACCAGAACGCGCAACCGGTGTTCGGCCCCTCACGCCGCCTCGACTACGAGGTGGAGGTCGGCTTCTTCATCGGCCGGGGAAACCAGCTGGGCGAGCGGGTCTCGATCGACGAGGCGGCATCGCGAATCTTCGGCTTCTGCCTCGTGAACGACTGGTCGGCGCGCGACGTCCAGACCTGGGAGTACCAGCCGCTCGGACCGTTCCTCGCGAAGAACTTCGCGACGTCGATCTCGCCGTGGGTCGTCACGCGGGAAGCGCTCGAGCCGTTTCGTGTCGCGCTCGCACCGCGCTCCGAGGGCGATCCGGAGCCGCTCGAGCATCTGCGTGAGACGAACGCGCTCGCGGCGTACGACATCACGGTCGAGGTCTGGCTCTCGACGGCGAAGATGCGCGAGACCGGACTGCAGGCAGTCCGCCTCAGCCGCGGCAACTACCGGGACATGTACTGGAGTGCGGGGCAGATGGTCGCGCACCACGCATCGAACGGCTGCAACCTGCAGCCCGGCGACCTCCTTGCGAGCGGTACGGTCTCCGGTCCTGCGAAGGACTCGCGCGGCTGCCTCCTCGAGCTCACCTGGCGCGGAACGGAGCCGCTCGAGCTGCCGTCGGGAGAGACGCGCCGCTTCCTCGAGGACGGCGACGAAGTCGTGATGCGCGGCTTCTGCGAGCGCGAAGGACAGCGCCGCATCGGCTTCGGTGAATGCCGCGGCATCGTGGTCGGCTGAGGCGGGACATGACGACGCGCATTTGTGTCACCGAAGCGGACACCGAGGCGTTCGGGCGCGACCTCGCCGCGACTCTGGCCCCGAATGCGACGGTGCACCTGGTCGGCGACCTCGGCGCGGGGAAGACCTTCCTCGCGCGAGCGATCGCCTCCGCGTTGGGCGCCGATCCGCTCCAGGTCGCGTCGCCCACCTTCGCGATCATCCACGAATACCCCCGCCCGGGCGCGCCGCCGATCGTCCACATCGACGGCTACCGCCTGTCGGAGAACCGGCGCGAATGGCTCGAGATCGGGATCCCCGAGATCCTCGCCGGTCCCGGCGTGAAGCTGATCGAGTGGCCGAAACGCGCGTTCGAGGAGTTCGAGGAATCACACGTCGAGGTCACGATCGGCGTACGCGACGACGGTGCGCGCGAGATCACGGCCGGGTAGGTGATGGACGGCCGGGCTTACTGAACCAACCGCCTTCGCCGCCTGTGGCCTCGGGGTCCTTCGCCGTCCTCAGCCCCTCCGGGGCATCGGCGGCTCAGGATGACACTGCTGGCTTTCACTCTTCACACTTCACTCTTCACACTTCATACAATGCCGCCCCATGCAGCAGCCGGAAGTCACCCCAGCCCTCGTCGAATCCCACGGCATCAGTGAGTCCGAGTACAAGCTGATCGAACAGATCCTCGGGCGCGCCCCGAACTACACCGAGCTCGGCATCTTCTCGGTCATGTGGTCGGAGCACTGCTCGTACAAGTCGAGCCGCATCCACCTGCGGAAGTTCCCTACGTCCGGTCCGCGCGTCGTCCAGGGTCCGGGGGAGAACGCCGGCGTGATCGACATCGGTGACGGCTGGGTCGCGGCCTTCAAGATGGAGTCGCACAACCACCCGTCGTACATCGAGCCGTACCAGGGCGCGGCGACCGGGGTGGGCGGCATCCTTCGCGACATCTTCACGATGGGCGCGCGGCCGATCGCCTCGCTCGACTCGCTTCGCTTCGGCGAGATCGATGCGCCGCGGATGAAGTACCTCGTCGACGGCGTCGTACGCGGCATCTCAGGCTACGGCAACTGCATCGGCATCCCGACGGTCGGCGGCGAGACGTCGTTCCACTCGTCGTACAACGGGAACATCCTCGTGAACGTCTTCGCGCTCGGTGTCGCGAGAGGCGAGAAGATCTTCAAGGGGACTGCGAGCGGCGTCGGCAATCCGGTGATCTACGTCGGCTCGAAGACCGGCCGCGACGGCATCCATGGCGCGACGATGGCCTCCGCCGAGTTCGACGAGGCCTCGGAAGAGAAGCGCCCGACCGTGCAGGTCGGCGACCCCTTCACCGAGAAGCTCCTCCTCGAGGCGTGCCTCGAGATCATGGACTCCGACGCCGTCGTCGGCATCCAGGACATGGGCGCGGCTGGACTCACGTCGTCGTCGTTCGAGATGGCGGGACGCGCCGGGACCGGCATCCGGATGCATCTCGATCGCGTCCCGATGCGCGAGAGCGGCATGACCCCGTACGAGATCATGCTGAGCGAGTCGCAGGAGCGGATGCTCATCGTGGCGAAGAAGGGGCGCGAGGACGAGATCGTCCGCACCTTCGAGAAGTGGGACCTCAACGTCGCGGTGGTCGGCGAGGTGATGGACGACGGCTTCGTGCGCCTCGTCTGGCACGGCGAAGAGATCGCCGTGATTCCGGTCGAGCCGATCTCCACCGAGGCGCCGGTCTACAACCGGCCGATGGAGAAACCGGCGTGGCTGGCGGAGGTGAAGCCGGTCATCGAACGGCCCCGCGTCGCGGACGGTGACCTCACTGCGATGCTTCTGCACCTCGTCGCGTCGCCGAACCTCTGCTCGAAGCACTGGATCTGGGAGCAGTACGACACGACCGTCCGGACGAACACCGTCGCCGGCCCCGAGAAGCGTGATGCCGCGGTCATCCGCGTGAAGGACACCGGCCGCGCGCTCGCGATGACCTCAGACGTGAATCCCGTCTACTGCTACCTCGACCCGTTCGAAGGGGGCAAGCAGGCGGTGGCGGAAGCGGCGCGGAACATCGCGACGAGCGGCGGCCGTCCGGTCGCGATCACCGACTGCCTCAACTTCGGATCGCCGGAACGGCCGGAGATCATGTGGCAGTTCGCCGAGTGCATTCGCGGGATCAGCGAGGCATGCCTCGCGCTCGACACGCCGGTCGTCTCCGGCAACGTGTCGTTCTACAACGAGACGGAAGGGCGGGCGATCTATCCGACGCCGACCGTCGGAATGGTCGGTTTGATGGAGAGCGACCGTGCGGGTGCCCCGCTCGCGTTCCCGGAAGCAGACCTCGAGGTGGTCCTCCTCGGGAGCACCGCGAACGAGCTCGGCGGCTCGGAATGGCAACAGCTCTTCGCGCCGGCTGCCCTGGCGCTGCCGCCGCGCGTCGACCTCGACCGCGAGAAGTCGCTGATCGAGCTGCTCCTCTCGCTGCACGACGCGAAGCTGCTTCGCAGCGCGCACGACCTCTCCAACGGCGGGCTCGCGGTCGCACTGGCCGAATGCTCGACCGGCGGGATCGGCTGTCACGTCGATCTTGCGGGCCATGCGGACGCGCTCGACGCCGTCTCGCTCCTGTTCAGCGAGTCGCAGGCGCGAGC
>JBAQWH010000644.1:0-4734 GCA_049298815.1 Thermoanaerobaculia bacterium
CCCACAGCTGACGCCGTGGGCTACATTCTTTCGCCGCTCCGCGGCTCGATGACCCTGCCAACTGTACGGCCGTGCGTTGAATAACCTTCTCCCCGCCAGAGCGGGAAGAAGGTTATTCGCTTTGGCACTTCGCGCCAGAATTCAGATCGCGGCGAAGCCGCGGCGGCGAGTAGCCGGGGGTTGAGCGGCAGCGAAACCCCCGGGACGACGACGAAATCCAATGGCGCCCTGAAGGGGCGCTGGCTCAAGGATCCGGCGCCCCTTCAGGGCGCATCCAGTTCTGGCGCGTAACCCGGGGGCGTCGCTGCCGCTCCGCCCCCGGCTAATCGCCTCTGCCGCTTCGCGGCCGAATGACCCCTGTCGAACCTGCTTGTGGCGCTGTGCGGCTGGCACCTTCTCCCCCGCGATGCGGGGGAGAAGGACGTCGAGAATCTCGCGTCGCAGATGAGGGCCGCTTCTGCCTCGAGCGATCGCCGGGCGTCCCTACAGAACCGCCTTGAAGATCTTCTTGCCGGCGAACACCGCGGCGTCGCCGAGCTCCTCTTCGATCCGGAGGAGCTGGTTGTACTTGGCAATGCGGTCGCTGCGCGAGGCGGAGCCGGTCTTGATCTGCCCGACGTTGGTCGCAACCGCGAGATCGGCGATCGTCGAATCCTCGGTCTCGCCCGACCGGTGCGACACGACCGAACGGTAACCGGCGCATTTCGCCATCTCGATGGTCTCGAGCGTTTCGGTGAGCGTCCCGATCTGGTTCACCTTGATGAGGATCGCGTTGGCGATGCCGCGCTCGATCCCTTCCGCGAAGATCGCAGGGTTCGTGACGAAGAGGTCGTCGCCGACGATCTGCGTGTTGGCGCCGAGGACGCCGGTCAGCGTCTCCCATCCGTCCCAGTCGCCTTCGGCCATGCCGTCCTCGATCGAGATGATCGGGTACTTCTTCGCGATCTCGACGTAGTAGTCGACCATCTCGTCGCTCGGCTTGGCGGAGCCTTCGAACTTGTACTTTTTCTTCTCGTAGAACTCGGAGGCCGCGACGTCGAGGCCTAGAAAGATCTGCTCGCCGGCCTTGTACCCGGCTTTGTCGATCGCCGAGAGGATGAGGTCGAGCGCCTCGGCGTTCGACTTGAGGCTGGGGGCGAAGCCTCCCTCGTCACCGACGGAGGTGGTGAGCTTGCGGTCGTGCAGGATTTTCTTGAGGTTGTGGAAGGTCTCGACCCCGGCGCGCAGGGCGTCGCTGAAGGTGTCGAAGCCTGCCGGGATGATCATGAACTCCTGGACGTCGAGGTTGTTGTCGGCGTGAGCGCCGCCGTTGATGACGTTCATCATCGGGACGGGAAGCGTGCGTGCGCCGGTGCCGCCGAGGTAGAGGAAGAGCGGCAGGCCGGAGGCTTCGGCGGCTGCGCGGGCCACGGCGAGGGAGACGCCGAGAATCGCGTTCGCGCCGAGGTTGGCCTTGTTCTCGGTGCCGTCCATCTGCTTCATCAGCAGATCGATCATCACCTGCTCGCGGGCGTCCATCCCTTCGACCTCTTTCGCAATGAGGTCGACGTTGTCGAGGGCGTTGCGGACGCCCTTGCCGAGGTAGCGCTTCTTGTCGCCGTCGCGAAGCTCGAGCGCTTCGCGTGAGCCGGTGGATGCACCGGATGGAACCGCCGCGCGGCCGAGGGCGCCGGAGGCGAGAAGGCAGTCGACTTCAATCGTCGGATTGCCGCGTGAGTCGAGGATTTCGCGCGCGAAGAGTTCAGCAATTTTGAACATGACGCCCGAATTCTATGCGCCGCAACGACAACAAAAAAGCCCGGCAGATCTCCGGGCTTTTTTGACGCTCGGCCTGGGAGCCGTCAGTTGGTCTTTGCGGTCGGCAGGCCGGCCTTCTGCCAGGCTGCCCAGCCACCGTGCAGCGCCGCGGCGTTGTTCACCCCGTGGGCGTTGAGCTCGATGACCGCGCGGCCGCTCGACTGCTCCGCGGAGCAGGCGCAGTAGGTGATGATCATCTTGCCGGGAGGGAGCTCCCGGATCCGGGAGACGATCTGGCTGCCGGGGATGTTGATCGCCCCTTTGATGTGGCCGAGGTCGAACTGCTCCTTCGACCGGACGTCGACGATCACTGCGCGCTGCGACTGCACGAGGTTGCTGGCGCCTTCGATCCCGACCCGGCGGACCGAGTCGAGCGCGGCCTGAGGGTTTGCCTTCTGAAGCGGGGCAGGACGCGGCGCCTTCGGTGCCTGCGGCTGCACCTTCATCTGGGCTCCCGCGAGCTGCGGGAGAAGAAACGCTGCGGCAATCAGAACTGCGGTCTTACGCATCGATGGGGCCTCCGGAGGTTGGTGTTCGAACGGGGAGCAGAACGGGCGAGCCGCCGTGCATCTTCCCTCCCTGCGAGTCGGGTCGGCGGTGCGTCGGGCTACTGCAGAGCTTCGAAGAACCGGTCGAACCGCGGGACGAAGTAATTGGCGCGGTCGAGCGAGAAGGCGACGGCGAACGCCCGGCCGACGATCCGTTTCCGCTCGATGAAGCCGAACGCGCGGCTGTCGTTGCTGTTGTCGCGGTTGTCGCCGAGCACGAAGTAATGGCCCGCCGGGACGACGTGCATCGGGTACGTGCGGTAGCTGCCGAGCGCGAGCTGCGGCATGAGCATGACCTTGTGCGTCCGCGTCCCGAGCTGCTCGTCGACGACGATCGCATCGCCCTGCTCGGTGCTGACCGTCGACGGCGGCGACCACGGGACCGGGCTGCCGTTGATGAACAGCTGGTTCTCGATCATGGCGACCTGGTCACCCGGAAGTCCGACGACGCGTTTCACGAGCCGGGTCCCGCCGTGCGGCGAGAAGAGCACCACGATGTCGCCGCGCTCCGGATCGCCCCACTTCGCGACCGCGATGCGCGTGAACGGGATCTTGAGGTCGTAGGCCAGCTTGTTGACGACGACGCGGTCGCCAACCTGGATCGTCGGCTTCATCGACGGCGTCGGGACGTCGTTCCAGTCGGCGAGGGCGGATCGGAGCGAGCTGACGATGAGGATCATCAGAAAGAGGATCCGGAGCTCGTTGATGACGGTCTTCTTGTTCAAAGGCATAAGGCGCTCGAGGGCACGCAGTTGATACGAGTCCACCCGCGGAACGTTTCGGCGGTGCCGGTGTAGTCCCGGAGAGCAGACGAGACCCGCTCTCCACTCGCGCGTAAGATTACGCCGCGATGGCGAGCGCTTCCGTTCACGACCTCAAGGCACTCGTCCTCTCGTTCCACTCGCTGATCGCGATCGAGACCGTCGAAGAGGAGCGCGTCCGGGCGATCCTCCGGTCGGTCGCGACCGACCTCCGCCTCCCGATGTTCGAGTGGTCGGTGACGACCGGCTTCAGCCGCATACTCGGGACCCCGGTCGGCGAGACGGAGGAGCCGCTCGCGGTGCTGCGCCACATGAACGAGCTGACGGCCGACGAGGCGATCTTCCTGCTGAAGGACTTCGCCCCGCACCTCGGCAATGCGACGGTCGCCCGGGCCCTGCGCGAGCTCGCGCAGAAGATGACAAACTCCCGCTCCGCGATCGTCCTGACCGGCGACCCGCTCGAGCTGCCGCGCGACCTCGAAACCCTCGCGGTCAGGGTCGAGCTCGAGCTTCCGGGCGAACGGGAGCTGCGCGCGCTGGTCCGGCAGGTCGTCGAAGCGCTCACACCGAGGCAGCGGGTCGACATCGATCTCACCCGCGAGCAGGCACAGCAGCTCGTCGGGTCGCTCTCGGGCCTCACGCTCCATCAGGCGCGCCGTGTCGTCGCCCAGGCGATCGTCGAGGACGGCCGGCTCACCGTCACCGACATCGACAAAGTGATCCGCTGGAAGGGGGAGATCATCGAAGGGGGCGGCGTCCTCGAGTTCATCCCGCCGGAGGCGAACCACTCGGAGCTCGGAGGATTCGAGAACCTCAAGCGCTGGCTCGACCGCTCCCGCACCGGCTTCACGCCGGAGGCGCGAGCGATGAATCTCGCTCCGCCGAAGGGGCTCCTGCTGGCCGGCGTGCAGGGATGCGGGAAGTCGCTCGCGGCGAAGTTCGTCGCGAAGAGCTGGAAGCTCCCGCTCCTGAAGCTCGATGCCGGGCGCCTCTACGACAAGTACGTCGGCGAGTCGGAGAGGAACTTCCGCCGCGCGACGCTGATCGCCGAAGCGATGGCGCCGGTCGTCCTCTGGATCGACGAGATCGAGAAGGCGTTCGCATCGGGGGGATCGGCCGACGTCGACGGCGGCCTCTCGCAGCGGCTGTTCGCCTCGTTCCTGACGTGGCTTCAGGAGAAGAAGCAGGGCGTCTTCGTGGTCGGCGCCGCGAACGACCTGACGCGACTCCCGCCGGAGCTTCTGCGAAAGGGGCGCTTCGACGAGATCTTCTTCGTCGACCTCCCGAATCGGAGCGAGCGGGCCACGATCCTAAGCATCCATCTGCGGCTTCGAAAGCAGGATGCCGCGGCGATCGATCTGGATCCCGTCGTCGAGGCGACCGAAGGGTTCAGCGGAGCAGAGCTCGAGCAGGCGGTGATCTCGGCGCTCTACCGTGCGCTCCACGAGCGCGAAGCGTTGACGGCGACGCGTCTGCTCGAGGCGGTGCAGTCGACCGTGCCGCTGTCGCGGTCGCGCCGCGAAGACGTTGAGCGGACGCGCGCGTTTGCGGCAGCGCGTTTCACGCCGGTGGCGTGAGTGCCGCGACGACGAGCGTCACGTCGTCTTCGAGCTCGCCACGGCTGAACC
>JBAQWH010000645.1:0-3284 GCA_049298815.1 Thermoanaerobaculia bacterium
CGCGACCCCCTCGCGCAGCGCGTGCTCCCTGCTCTTCTCGCTCGCGATCCGCATCCGCTCGAGCACGTCCTCCGGGACCGAGACCCCTGGCACCTCGTTGTTCATGAACTGGGCGTTGCGGTACGACAGCAGCGGCCAGATCCCTGCGACGACCGGAAGCCTCAACGACTCGATGCGGTCGAGGAACTGCTCGAGGAGGCGCGGATCGAAGACCGGCTGCGTGATCGCGTACTCGGCGCCCGCCTTGACCTTCCAGTCGAGTCTCCGGAGCTCGTGCTCGAGGTCGAGGTGCCCCGGATTGACGCCGACGCCGATGGTGAACCGGGTCGCCTCGCCGAAGGGATTCCCGCCGAGGTCGAGGCCGCGGTTCATCAGACTGACCATGTTCGTCAGGCCGATCGAGTCGATGTCGAAGACCGCGGTCGCATCGGGATACGGCCCCATCTTCGGTGGATCGCCGGTGATCAAGAGGAGGTTCCTCACGCCGAGGGCGGCGCATCCGAGAAGATCGGAATGCATCCCGAGCAGATTCCGGTCGCGACAGCAGTAGTGGAGGATCGGCTCGATTCCGACACGCTGCTGCATGAGGACCGAGACCGCGATCGCGCCCATGCGGTTCTGTGCGCGGGGTCCGTCGGGGACGTTGACCGCATCGACGCCCGCCGCCTTGATCGCCACGACGGACGCAATCAGCGCGTCGGGGTTCGGACCTTTCGGCGGAGTGATCTCGATCGTGGTGACGAACTCGCCCTTCGCGAGCTTCGCGCCCCACTGCGAGCGTTCGGCGAGAGGGATCGGCTCAAACCCCTGCACCTGCTCCTGCTGCCCGTTCTTCTCGATCACGACGATCGTGCGTCGCGGCGAGAGGGGACGAACGCTGTCCGCCATCACCTTGATGTGGTCAGGGGTGGTCCCGCAGCAGCCTCCGATGAACTTGACGCCCTTGTGGATCAGCCGCTTGGCGTACTTGCCGAAGTAGTCGGGTGACGCCATGTAGATCTGCCGGCCGTTGACATCGCGCGGCAGTCCCGCGTTCGGCTGACACGAGAGCTTCTTCGCCGTGACCGAGCCCATCTCCTCGATCGCGTCGAGCATGACGTCCGGGCCGACGGCGCAGTTGAGGCCGATCACGTCGGCCCCAGCGCTGTCGAGCCGCAGTGCCATCGTCCGCGGCGTGTCGCCGAAGATCGTGCGGCCGTCGTTCGCGATCGTCATCTGCGCCACGATCGGGAGGTTGCAGACGTCGCGGACCGCAGCGATCGCCTGTTCGATCTCCACCAGGTTCGAGAAGGTCTCGAGGACGAAGAGGTCGACCCCGCCGTCGCGCAGCGCCTCGGCCTGACGGCGGAAGAACGCCCGCGCCTCTTCGAGTGCGGTCGGACCATACGGCTCGAGCCGGATGCCGAGCGGACCGATCGCGCCGCCGACGTAGACCGAGTCGCCGGCTGCAGAGCGGGCAATCTCCGCGCCGCGGAGGTTGATGTCGCGCAGTTCGTCCTCGAGGCCGAACGAGCGCAGCTTCACCCCGTTCGCACCGTAGGTGTTGGTCTCGATGATGTCCGCACCCGCGCGCACGTACTGCCGGTGAACCTCGAGCACGATCTCCGGGCTGCGGAGATTCAGCTCGTCATAACACTTGTTGATGAAGACGCCCTTCGCATAGAGCATCGTCCCCATCGCGCCGTCGAAGAGGTAGACGTGCTCGTCCGCGACTGCCTGAATGAAGTCCTGCATAGATCCGATCCGGCCGGTGCGCAGCGAACTGCGGCCGGCCCCGCGGCCTCACGCCGCATCAAAACAAAAAGGCCCCACGCGGGAACGTGGGGCCGAATTCGAAAACGAATTCGAATCTTGCCGGCTCTTTAGCATTTTTTAAGCTGGTTGCAAGCGGCCCCCAAAGCGTTCCAGCGGAAGCTTCACTGTACGAGCGGCGGGAGGGGTTGTCAAACGGGCGCGGTTGCGCTCAGGTCCGTTCTCACCACAGAGGCACCGAGGACACAGAGGAACACAGAGGTTCTTCGGGAGCCTGCATGTCCCTCGAACAAACAGACGCAGCGGAGAAAGCTCGCGCCGCAAGCGTTCGACTGCAAGTGTGATCACAGAGCTTCAGTCCTCTGTGCTGCTCTGTGTCCTCTGTGTCTCTGTGGTGAACGGTTTCCGGCGCAACACCGCATCACTGGAAGATCCGCCGGAGACGGTCGAGCGTCTTCTCGACCTGCTGCCGATTGCGGTCGGCCTCGTTCGCAAGGCGGCGGAACTCATCGAACGTGATCGCGGCCGGCTCGTCGAAGTTGTCCGAGTCGAACAGCACCCTCCGCACGATGCGGCCCATGATGCCGGTCGGGCAATGCCGCGTCGGCGCGGTGCCATCGAGGAAGACCTCACGGATCGGACCGGGGCATCCTTTGCGCCACAGCATCCCCGACTCGGGATCGATCTCACGGAAGGTCACCCCGTCGGGTGCCCGCGGCTCGTCGCGATCGTGCGCGATCTCGCGCATGTACGCCGCCCAGATTGGGATCGCGGCCTCGGCCGACGAGAGGCGGAGCGGCGCGCCGCGATCGAAGCCGACCCAGACGGTCGTCACCATGTCAGGGGTGTACCCGACGAACCAGGCGTCGCGATAGTCGTTCGTCGTCCCGGTCTTCCCGGCTGCGTATCCGAGTCCGTAGCGGGAGAGAGCGCGCGCGGTGCCGCGCTTCACGACTCCGCGAAGGAGCGAATGCATCACGAACGCGACGTCCGCATCGACGACCCGCTTGCGCCTGACCTTTCGCTCGAAGACGCGCTTACCGCGCCGGTCGACGACGCTCGCGAGCAGGTAGGGCTCGACGCGCTCGCCGAGGTTCGGGAATGCGGTGTATGCGGCGGTGAGCTCGCGCATCGTGACGTCGGCGACACCGAGCGGGAGGGCGGGAATCGCGGCAAGCTCCCCCTTGAATCCGAACGCACGGGCCGTCGACGCGACACGGCCGACGCCGATCTGCTGGGTGAGCCTGACGGTCGGCACGTTGAGCGACCGCTCGAACGACTCGCGCAGCGTGACCCGACCGCGATACTGCTGGTCGTAGTTCTGCGGCTCCCAGCTCTCATCGTCGCTCAGCCGCACGCTGATTGGCGAATCCTGGAGCAGGGTCGCGGTCGTCGCACGGCGCGACTTGATCGCGGCGAGATAAGCGAAGGTCTTGAACGCCGATCCGGGCTGCCTGTGCATCCGCCGTGTGTGGTCGAACGAGGAGGACGGGTCGCGGCCGCCGACGATCGCGCGGACGCCGCCGGTCGAC
>JBAQWH010000646.1:0-1589 GCA_049298815.1 Thermoanaerobaculia bacterium
CGCTACGGCCGCGAGGCGGTCGCGAAGTACGGACTCGCACGCGGCGGGGCAAAGACCGCATGGCGGATCGTCCGCTGCAATCCGCTGACACCGCAGGGAACGGTGGAGGAACCGTGAGGAAGTGTGAAGTGTGAAGTGTGAAGTGTGAAGTGTGAAGTGTGAAAACACTATCACTATTGAGACATAATAATTAGTACATTAATTAGTATCTTAGCCGCTTTTCTTTCACACTTCTTACTTCACACTTCACACTTCTTCTCTGCTGGGACAGAGTTCCTTCACGACGCACTCGCCGCACAGCGGCTTCCGCGCGACGCAGGTCTGCCGGCCGTGGTAGATCAGGCGGTGGCCGAACGACGTCCACTCCTCGCGCGGCACGAGCGCCACGAGGTCCTGCTCGATCTTCTCGGCGTCCGCAGTCGCCGTGAATCCGAGCCGCCCGGACACGCGCGTGACATGCGTGTCGACGACGAAGCCGACCGCGGTCCCGAACGCGTTGGAGAGGACGACGTTCGCTGTCTTCCTCCCGACCCCCGGCAGGGTCGTCAGGTCGTCCATCGAGGCCGGCACCTCGCCGCCGAAACGCTCCAGGATCGCCTGCGACAGCGCGATCACGGCCTTCGCCTTGTTCCGGAAAAACCCGGTCTGGCGGACGTCCTTCTCCATCTCCACCTGACTCGCTGCGGCAAACGCAGCGGGTCCCGGGTACTTCCTGAAAAGCGCCTTCGTCACGATGTTGACTCGCGCGTCGGTCGACTGGGCGGAGAGGACCGTTGCGATCAGGAGCTCGAACGGCGTCGTGAAGTCGAGCGAGCACTGCGCGTCCGGATAGCGGTCCGCAAGCCGGCGGCCGACCTCCGCCGCGCGCTCTGCAAGAGCCTTCTTCCCACCGGGCCGGGAGACCTTCTTCGACGTTGTCTGCTTCGCCACGGCCGCATTCTAGTGGCTGTCATAAGATCTCGATCATGAGCACCACCATCGACAAGACCCGTGTCATCCGCTCGCCCCGCGGGACCGAATTGAGCTGCCGGGGATGGCAGCAGGAAGCCGCGCTGCGGATGCTGATGAACAACCTCGACCCCGAGGTCGCGGAGCGTCCCGAAGAGCTGATCGTGTACGGCGGCATCGGCAAGGCCGCCCGGAACTGGGAGTGCTTCGACGCCATCGTCGACACCCTCCGCCGCCTCGGCGACGACGAGACGCTCCTCGTGCAGTCGGGCAAACCGGTCGGCGTCTTCCGCACGCATCCGAACGCCCCGCGCGTGCTGATCGCGAACGCGAACCTCGTCCCGCACTGGGGGACCTGGGACGAGTTCCGCAGACTCGACGCGCTCGGTCTCACGATGTACGGCCAGATGACGGCCGGCTCGTGGATCTACATCGGCACGCAGGGCATCCTTCAGGGGACCTTCGAGTGCTTCGCGTCCGTGGGCCGCGAGCGGTTCGGCGGCTCGCTCAGAGGCAAGCTCGTCGTCACCGCAGGCCTCGGCGGCATGGGCGGCGCGCAGCCGCTCGCGGCGACGATGAACGAAGGGACCGCCCTGGTGGCCGAAGTCGACCGGACGCGCATTCAGCGCCGGCTCGAGAAG
>JBAQWH010000647.1:0-3524 GCA_049298815.1 Thermoanaerobaculia bacterium
GGCCGTCGCGAGCATGGGCGTCCGCCACGCCGTCATCACGATGGTCAACCGCGACGACATGCCGGACGGCGGTGCGGACCACGTCGCGCGGACCGTCCTCGCCGTCCGCGAGACGGCAGGCGCCGCAATCGAGGTCCTGATCTCGGACCTGGAAGGCGATCGCGAAGCGCTGCGGACGATCCTTGGTTCGCAGCCCGAAGTGCTTGCCCACAACGTCGAGACCGTCCCCAGGCTCTATCCCGGCGTGCGTCCCGTCGCGAAGTACGAGCGGTCGCTCGACATCCTCCGCTGGGCCGGCGAAGAGCGAACGCCCGGCATGCTGACGAAGTCGAGCATCATGCTCGGACTCGGCGAGACCGAGGAGGAGATCCTCGACGTCGCGAGCGACCTCCGCCGCGCCGGCGTCGACATCTTCACCCTCGGCCAGTACCTCGCACCGACCGAGCAGAACCACCCGGTCCGGAAGTACTACACACCCGAGGAGTTCGCCGAACTCGGCGCGAAGGCGAAAGCCCTCGGCTTCCACCACGTCGAGTCCGCCCCGCTCGTGAGGTCGTCGTACATGGCGCATCGCGCCGTGGGCGCGAGGTAAGAAGTGTGAAGTGTGAAGTGTGAAAAGATGTTCGATAACACACCATTTGCGACACTAGTTATCATTACTAATTAATGTTGCTGTTTTTCACACTTCACACTTCTCACTTCACACTTCTCTTGTACAATCGCCCGCCGATGCCGCGAGTGACGTTCGCTGATGCCGGCAAGGAAGGCGAGTTCCCCGCGGGCCGCACGCTCCTTTCCATCGCAGGCGAGATGGAAGTCCGCGTGAGCCAGGTTTGTGGTGGCGACGGGGCGTGCGGAACTTGCAGGATCGAAGTCGTGGACGGCTGGGAGTCGATGACGCCACCGACGCCCGATGAGACGTACAAAGAGATCGAACCGCCGTACCGGCTGAGCTGTCAGGCGAAGCTGCTCGGCGACGTCGTAGTGAAAGTCGCAAAGATCGAATAGAGGGGTTCCATGAGCACCACTGCCGTACCGACGTCCAACGCCCAACTCACGACGCAGCAGGTCGCGATCATGCTGCAGTACACGGTCGAGGCGTACAAGACGTTCGAGAAGCTCGCCTCCAGCCTGCCGAATCCGCTCGCCGCCCGGATGTTCAGCCAGTTCCAGAACGACGAGCGCGCCAACCGCGATCTCATCGACATGAAGGCCGCGGAGATCGCGCCGACGGTGAAGGTCACGCTCGGTTCCGACCGCGCGTTCGGCGAGGTCCTCGAAGGGGAACTGTCGTTCCGCGAGGTCGTCGAGTTCCTGATCGCGCGTGAGCGGACGATGGCGAAGCGGCTGCGCGAGTTCACCGGCTCCGGCGTCCCGAGCGACCGCAACCTGCTCGTCTACCTCGAGACGGTGAAGCGGTCGCACGTGGTCGAGCTCGAGCGCGAGCTCGAGCTGCTCAAGTTCGACGCCGACTGGTGGAAGCGCGAAGACGCCGAGTGGCGCATCGTCCACGGCGCTCCCGAGGCCCGGTGAGCCCTGCCCTGACCCTGACCGAGGCGGCCGCCGCACATCTCCGCGAGGAGCTCGGCGGCCGGCTGCTCCGAATCGCATTCACCACCGGATGCGGCGGCTCGGGCTACCGCCTCGGCCACGCTTCCGAGCCCATGGACGGCGACGTCGAGCTCGACCTCGGCGGGATTCGCATCGCGCTCGACAGCATGGCCGCTTCCCGCCTCGACGGCGCCGTCATCACCTGGGACGAAGACGAGCAGGGCTACCTGCTCGAGCATCCCGACGCGGTCACCGTCGCCTGGTGCGGATGAAAAACGAAGTGTGAAGTGTGAAGTAAGAAGTGTGAAAGGGAGACACCTTCGGGCTTTCACCCTTCACACTTCTCACTTCACACTTCTCGCCTCGGGTGACCATAATCACCGGCGATTCCGTGGTCGCGGGCCGATTCTTCGCCCATGGCTACTTCCCGCGTCCTCTCCCCCTTCCACCGTTCGAAGATCATGTCCGCGGAAGAAGCGGCGGCGCTGATTCCGTCAGGTGTCAACGTCGGGATGAGCGGCTTCACGGGAGCCGGCTATCCGAAGGCGATCCCGGCCGCGCTGGCCACCCATATCCGCGCTGCGAAAGCGGCCGGTGAGAACTTCCGCATCGGCGTCTGGACCGGCGCATCGACCGCGCCCGAGCTCGACGGCGCGCTCGCCGAGGTCGACGGGATCGAGCTTCGGCTTCCCTACCAGTCCGACCCGATCACCCGCGCGCGGATCAACGCCGGCACCCTCGACTACATCGACATCCACCTGAGCCACGTCGCCCAGCACGTCTGGTTCGGCTTTCTCGGAAAGCTCGACATCGCCGTCATCGAAGTCACGGCGATCCTCGGCGACGGCCGCCTCATCCCGTCCTCATCCGTCGGCAACAACAAGACCTGGCTCGACCTGGCGGACAAGGTAATCCTCGAGGTCAACTCGTGGCAGAACGAGAAGCTCGAGGGCATCCACGACATCTACTACGGCACGCAGCTCCCGCCGAATCGCCGGCCGGTTCAGATCACGAGGCCCGACGACAGGATCGGTGAGATGTACTACCGCTGCGATCCCAACAAGATCATCGCCATCGTGGAAACGGACTCTCCGGACCGCAACTCCCCCTTCAGCCCTCCCGACGACGCGTCCCAGCGGATCGCCGGGCACATCCTCGAGTTCCTCTCGTGGGAGGTCCAGAAGGGGCGGATGCCGAAGAACCTCCTGCCGATGCAGTCGGGCGTCGGGAACATCGCGAACGCCGTGCTCATCGGCCTCAACGACGGGCCGTTCGAGAACCTCACGGCGTACACCGAGGTGATCCAGGACGGCATGCTCGACCTCCTGCAGTCGGGGAAGATGCGCGTGGCGTCGGCGACGGCGTTCTCGCTGAGCCCGACCGCGCTCGAGCGAATCCATCGCGACTTCGACCTCTACAAGGACAAGCTGATCCTTCGAACGCAGGAGATCAGCAATCATCCGGAAGTCATCCGGAGGCTCGGATGCCTCGCGATGAACGGGATGATCGAGGCCGACATCTACGGCAACGTCAACTCCACGCACGTGATGGGGACGAAGATCCAGAACGGCATCGGCGGCTCGGGCGACTTCGCGCGGAATGCGTACCTTTCGTTCTTCATGACGCCGTCCTCGGCCAAGAACGGTGCGATCTCCTGCATCGTTCCGATGGTCTCGCACACCGACCACACCGAGCACGACGTGCAGGTCATCGTCACCGAGCAGGGGCTCGCCGACCTGCGGGGCCTCGCGCCGCGGCAGCGGGCGAAGGTCGTCATCGAGAACTGCGCGCACCCCGACTTCAAGCCAGCGCTCCGCGACTACTACAAGCGCTCGCTCGAGCTCTCACCGGGCAAACACACGCCGCACCTGCTCGAGGAAGCCTTCTCCTGGCACCTCAACTTCCTGCGAAACGGGAGGATGGTGAACTAGGACGGCGGGCGTCCCGGCGCCTTGGACGGCGGGCGTCCCGCC
>JBAQWH010000648.1:0-3938 GCA_049298815.1 Thermoanaerobaculia bacterium
CCGTTCGACCGTGCAGCAAGCGCCGCGACGACGGCCGTCTCGGTTCCCATCACGACCAGACGGTCGCTCGGGAAGGCGACGGCGCCCTCACCTTCACGTCCGTGCTTGTGCTCCCCTTCGGGCATCACGAAGTAGGTCTGCTTCTTCACCGCTCCTCGGGTCGCGAGCGCGGCGCCGAGCTTCGCGGCATTGAAGCGTCCCTCGGCGATCACGAGGCCGTCCGCTTCGGTGCCGAGGTTCGTGCGCGGGATGGTCGCGACGACGATCAGGTCGATGTCCTTCGCCGGATCGAGGCCCGCATCCGCCAGGAACTTCGCCGCCTCACCATTCCCACCGAAGTTGTCGGTGTGCTGGAAGAGGATCGACGAGAGCGGACTGGTTCTCATGTCGGCGAACTTCACGACGCCGACGGTGACCGCGTTCGGCGGCACGAGCGAGAGCGCCGTGTCGGCAGCCAGGGCCGGAACGGCCGCCGCGCAGAGAACGAGCGCGAGGACTGTAAGAGCCTTCATTCCTTTGTTCATGATCAGAACTCCTTTCGAGTGAAGAGGTAGCTGGCAAGAAGAAGTGAGACGATCCCGAAGCCCGCCGTCGTGAGGAACGGCATCGGCGAGAGCACGCGCGTCATCCGCTCGGGCAGCTGGTCGCCACCCACGAGCGCGATGACCGCCTGTCCGAGCTCGGCCGTCTTCGGAAAGATCCAGTAGAGAGCGTTGATCGTCTGCGCCTGCCACTCCTTGGAGAGCGCCGCGGCGATCGATTCGTGCGCCGCGAGCATCAGCCCGAAGAAGAAGACGCCGTACGTCATCATGATCGAAACGGCAGTGGAGGAGGTGATCACGCCGACCAGGAACGCGAACGCGAGCAGCATCGCGATCACGAACATGATCACCGCGGCTCCGAGGAAGAAGCGCGGATGTGTGACGCCGGTCTTCCACACCACGATGAGCCAGATCGACCCGAGCAGATAGACGATGTTGCTGCCCGCGAGGATCAGCCCGGCCACGTAGCGCGACAGCAGGAGTCCAACCCTCGAGACCGGACGGGAGAGGTAGAGGTCGATCGTCCCCTTCTCCTGCATGCGCGGCACGAGGTGAGCGGTCGCGAAGATCGCGAGGAACGTGCAGAGGAAATAGAGGATCACGGAGAATCCGGACTCGAATCCGAGGACCAGTTTCTCGATGCTGACCGAATCCCGCATCTCGACTTCCTTGCCGAAGAGCTTCGCTCCTGCGAGCGCTCCGTCGACGATGTCGAGGTTGATCGCAGACGCGAAGATGATCAGGAAGATCGACGAGAGCAGGAAGTAGGCGACGAGCGTCCACCGGGCAGCGGCTTCGCGGAAGACGTCCTCGAGATTCGCGACGAGTACTTTCATTGATTCGCCTCCGTGCTTTGCTGTCCCGTCGCCGCGGTCTCCGGTGCGCGCACGAGGTCGACGAACACGTCCTCGAGGGTCGAGCGGATCGGCGTCAGCTCGCCGAGCATTCCTCCCCTGGAGCGGAGCTCGTCGACGAGCACGTTGAGGTGTTGCACGTCGGTCACCGAGAGGACGACGTGACCGTTGACCCGCTCCACGCCGGCCCCGCTGCTCCGGAACGCGTCGACCAGGTTCTCGTCGAGCGGGGTCGCGACCATCTTGTAGGTCGTCCCGCGCCGGGTGAGCTCCTCGACCGACCCGGCAGCTGCGACGAGACCATTGCGCAGCACCGCCACGCGGTCGCAGGTGAGCTCGATCTCGGAGAGGAGATGCGAGTTCAGGAGGACCGCGGTCCCGTTCCTCGCCTCTTCCTGGAGGAGGTCGCGGATCTCACGCCGCCCGACCGGGTCGACGCCGTCGGTCGGCTCGTCGAGCAGGAGCACGCTCGGGGAGTGGACGAGAGCGCAGGCGATACCGAGACGCTGGGTCATCCCTTTCGAGAACTTCCGGACCTTCACGTCGATCCACTGCGACAGCCGCACCTTGTCGAGCAGCTCCGGGATCCGCCGCCGGAGCACGTCCTTGTCCATCCCCGACATGCGGCCGAAGATCGACATCGTCTGTCGCGCGGTCAGATAGCCCGGGATCTTGTGTCCTTCCGGGAGGTAGCCGACGCGGCGCCGCGATTCGGGGTTCGACACCGGGAGGCCACAGACGGTCGCGGTTCCCTCGGTTGGATGCGTCAGCCCGAGCAGGATCTTCACGGTCGTCGTCTTGCCGGCCCCGTTCGGGCCGAGAAGCCCGAACATCTCCCCCTCGGAAACCTGGAGGTCGATGCCGTCCAGGGCGCGGATGGGCGCCTTCCCGAACGAGGATCGATAGAGCTTCTTGAGGCCTGAGACCTCGATCACCCTGGTCATGCCCTGATCTACGGGGCCGCCGCCGAGAAGTTCTCGCGTCCCGTCGGTACTGCGTCGCCGACCGCCACGGCAGGGCGCCGGAAACGAAAAAAGGCGCGGACCGAAGTCCGCGCCCTGATCGAGTTCACGAGTGACCGTCAGCGAGTGAGCTTGGCCCGCTCTTCGACCGCGCTCCAGTCGACGTTGGAGAGGAATGCCTCGATGTACTTCGGCCGGTCGGCCGGCTTGTAGTCGAGGAGGAACGCGTGCTCCCACACGTCCATCACGAGCAGAGGCACGAAGCCGGCGATGTTGCCGGTCTCGTGAAGCTCGACCCAGTGGTTCGAGACGAAGCCGGTGCGCGGGTCGAGATACGACACGGCCCAGCCCACACCGCGCATCTTGCCGACGCCGACGAAGTCGGCCTTCCACACGTCGAAGCTCGGATAGGTCTTTTCGACCGCATTGCGGAACGCGCCCTTCGGCGCATCGCCGCCACCACCGCGCTTCATGTTTCCGAAGTAGTACTCGTGGAGGACCATGCCGTTGTACTCGAAGCCGAGACGGCGGGTCAGTTCGGAGTACTGCGCCATGTTCTCCGGCGCGATGCCGCCGTCCTTGATCAGGCCGGCGATCTTGTCGTTGAGGGTGTTCGTGTTGGTGACGTATCCCTCGTAGAGCTTGAAGTGGATCTCGAGCGTCTGGTTCGAAATCCCGTTCAGGTCGGACAGGTCGAATGTCTTCGCTTTGTAATTCTTCGGTTCCATAGTGCGCGAATCATTTAGCCCGCCACCGAGAACGTCAAGGCCCGATGGAAAAAGTCGGGTTCAGCGGACTCAGGCGTTATGGACGCAGCGCGGCTCGTCGCGACCGAAGCTCGGGACTCGCTTCAACGTGTCGTCCGGACAGGCGGTGCAGAAAACGCCGTGGTAGGTCACCACAGAGACACAGAGGGCACAGAGGCACACAGAGATGGCGGCGTACGGTTCTCGCTCTGTGGGTCTCTGTGCTCTCTGTGCCTCTGTGGTGGCAGTCGCAGTTTTGTGCACAGCACCTGAGGCGATGCTCCTTCGAATCGCTGCGCTCGCTGGATCCTCCGTGGTTAAGGGGTGACACAGCGGAACGTCGCGTACACGTACGGATAGCCGGGCCGGAACCAGTTGCGGAAGCTCCGCCGGACGAGCTCGACCGGGGTCACCGGCGACGCCCCCTTCATGACGAAATGGGCATCGTCGAAGAAGTCTGCCGAGTACTGCGGGTACGACGGCATCGCCTCGAATCCCTCGAACGGCGAGAAGATGCTGGAGGTCCACTCCCAGCCGTTTCCCGCGAGGTCGTGGACGCCCCAGGCGCTCGCCCCCGCGGGACACGATCCGATCGGAGCCGGGTCCCACGAGGAGAAGCCGAACACGCCACGGGTCGCATCGGGCCGCTCCTCGCCCCACGGATAGCGGCGCTCTTCACCGTCCGGCGTGCCGAATGCCGCGCGGTGGTGCTCCGCTTCCGTCGGCAGACGGCCTCCGCTCCATTGCGCGAATGCGCTCGCCTGCTCGTGGGTGACGAAGACCGGCGCATCGTCAACGAAGGGCCGGTCCTCGAGGAGACCGCGCAGAAGCCAG
>JBAQWH010000649.1:0-3750 GCA_049298815.1 Thermoanaerobaculia bacterium
GCCCCAGACCGCCACTGCCGCGGGACCGATCCGGCGGGCGACCTCACGGAAACGCTCCAGGGGCCAGAGCTTGTCGGGCTTGCCGGCTCCCGGCAGAAGCACGACCGCCCCCGCGAGCTCACCCAGTTTTCCGCCCGGATCCGCGGCGAACGGCGTGAAGTCGACGTCGACATCCCGCAGGATCGGCGCGACGCCGGACGCCAGGTCGAGGTTCCACTCGATCACGTGGCCCTGCCGGCGGACGTCGATCCGCTCGTTCGTGAACAGGAGCGATGGCTTTTCCTTGAGCGCGTCCGCGTCGAAGCCGTAGCGCACGCGCGCCCCTGCCAGAACGCCCAGCATCGCCGACTTGATGAGCCCCTGGAAGTCGACCGACGCGTCGCACCGTCGCATGCTCCGGACCGCGGCGGCGATGTCGCGGCGGGAAGCCCGCAGCGACTTCCCCCACTTCCGCATCCGGATCGGGATCGCCTCGACACCCGCCACGATCTCAACGAGCTCGGCGTAGGGCGCCTCGACGACCCACGAGACGGCGGCCGGGCGGATCGCGTCTCGCAGCGCCACCACTGCGGGGATCGTGTGAATCACGTCGCCGAGAGCGGAGAGCCTGAGGACCAGGAGACGATTCATGCCGCGACGGGGAAGGGTGAAGAGTGAAGAGTAAAGAGTGAAGGGCTCACTTCCCGCCCTTCATCTGCTTGAGGATCGCCGTCGTCGAATGGTCCTTCGGATCACCGACGATGACCACCCTTCCGCCGTACGCCCGGACGACGTCCGCTTCGGGGACGGTGTCGGGCGTGTAGTCGGTGCCTTTGCACTGGAAGTCCGGCTTCAGCAGACCGAGCAGTCTCGCAGGACTGCTGTCCGCAAAGATCGTGACGTAGTCGACGCCGCGAACCGCGGAGATGATCTCGGCGCGCTCGGCCTCACTCATGACCGGCCGCCCTTCACCTTTCAGCTCCCTGACGGACTCGTCCGAGTTGACCGCGACGACCAGGGTGTCGGCGACATTGGAGGCGTCCTGCAGGTAGCGGATGTGCCCGACATGGAGGACGTCGAAGCAGCCGTTGGCGAAGGCGACCCTCCGGCCGGCGGACTTTTCCTGGGCCAGCGCTTCGACGAGCTCCGCTTCGGACAGGACAGGGGCGTTCAGTTTCGGCTTCTGCATGGAGAGACTCAGTCCTCGAGCTGCTCGTCGCGGTCGATCGCGTGGCGCAGCTCCTCGGCGGACGCGGTGGCGGTCCCCATCTTCATGACGACGATCCCTCCCGCGTAGTTGGCGAGCTTGGCGGCTTCCGCGTACGACGATCCGCCGGCCAGCGCGAGGGTGAAGGTCGCGATGACCGTGTCGCCGGCGCCGGTGACGTCCGCGACCTGGTCCGTCCCGAACACCGGGATCAGCAGCGGGTCGCCGCCGCCGCGCTCGTGCAGGGCCATCCCGCGGCTTCCGCGGGTGATCAAAACGGCTGCGCACTGCAGACCCTTCTGCAGCCGCTCCGCGACCTCGCGGACGTTTGCGTCGTCGCCCGCGTTCCAGAGGGAGATGCCGGCGGCGGCGGCCGCCTCCTCCTCGTTCGGCGTCGCGGCGGTCACGTTCGGGTAGCGGAGCAGGTCGTAGCGTGAATCGAGGGTCACGGGACGGCCGGCCGCGACGGCATTGAGCTCGGCGACGAGCGCGGGGGTCACGATGCCGTAGCCGTAATCGCTGACGAGCACCGCATCGGCGCCTTCGATCCGGCTTTTCAGCGTCCCGGCCACATCGCGAGCCTCCGCGGGCGTCATCTCGAACCGGTCCTCGATGTCGTAGCGGACGATCTGCTGCCGGCTGGCGTGCGGCATGCCGCCGAGAATACGCACCTTGGTCGGCGTGTGGTAGCGCTGCGCGCGCGTCACGGAACCGCAGTCGATCGACTGCCCCTCGAGCGCGCGGAGGAGCTGGTTGCCCGGGATGTCGTCACCGACGACCGAGACCGGCAGCGGGACGCCGCCGAGCGAGGCGATGTTGTTGATCGCGTTCCCCGCCCCACCGAGGAGGACGTCGTCGCGATACTGGCGGAGGATCAGCACCGGCGCCTCGCGCGAGATGCGCTTGGGCGTGCCATAGATGAAGCGATCGGCCACGATGTCGCCGTAGACGACGACCCGCCGGCCCTTCATCGCTTCGGTCAGCTGCAGCAGACGAGAACGGCTGAACACCGGCGAAGGATACAACGCGGCGCTGAGGGGAATGGGCGGCACCGATAGGACGAATGGGACCAATAGGACCTATGGGACCAATAGGACCCCACCCACCCATGCAACGAATCGCTTTGGGGGGGGTGGGACCTATAGGTCCTATAGGTCCTATAGGTCCTATTCGTCCTATTCCTGTTCGGGCGGCCGCAGATCCGCGTTCTTCAGGTCTTCCTTTTCGTCGCGGGTGAGCACGTTCTCGACGTCGATCAGCAGCAGCACCTCGTCCTTGTGCTGCACGACGGCGATCAGCAGCTCTCCTCGAATTCCTCGGATGATCGGCGGAGGCGGCAGGAAGGCGTCGGTCGACAGCGTGACGATGCGGCGAACCTCGTCCACCTTGATCCCGACCGGCCCTTCGCGGGTCTCGGTGATCAGGACGAGCGGCAGCTCGGTGCGCGCCGGCAACTGCGGGTAGAGCCGATCCCGCAGGTCGATGATCGGGATCACCTCGTTGCGCAGGACGACGATTCCCTCGATGAAGGCCGGCGCGGTCGGGATCGAGGTCGAGCCGGTGTAGGGGAGGATCTGGCGGACCGCCATGATGTCGAGGACGAACGTCTCCGGTCCGACGCGGAAGGTGATGAGTCGCAGATCGGAGGCCGCTGCGGCCATGGCTGCTCGTGACTGGTCGGTCTTCATCGTGGTCGCGTCAGGCAACGCGGAACTTCTTGACCTCGTCTTCGAGGCTGCGGATCGCGTCGTTGAGCAGGATGAGCGCGTCGTTCATGTCGGCGGCCGAGGTGCGGCTGCCTTCGGCGATGGTCCTGACCTTTTCCACCGTCACGAGGATCTTCTCGCTCTCGCCCGACTGGCCGGCGGCGACCTGGAAGATCTCGTGGATCATCTCGATCATCCGTTCGGCCGCGGAGGAGATCATCGACGAGCCGGACTTCTGCTCGACCATCGCCTGACGGACGTACTTGGTGACCTCGCGCATCGATTCGACGGCGCGCATGATGTGGTCCGAGCCCTGGGCCTGCTGCGCGGTCGCGGAGTTGATCTGGCGCGTCATCTCCTGGAGGCGCTCGACCGAGTGGGTGATCGTTTCGCTCCCCTTCGCCTGCTCGCGTGTGGCGCTCGCGATCTCGCGTCCCATCGAGGAAGCCTTCGCCGAGGACTCGAGGATGGTGTTGAGCGCGCGGCCAGCCTGATGCGAGAGCTCGACGCCGGTCTCGACGAGCCGCGATCCGGAGGCCATCGCGGTCAGCGCGTTGTCGACCTCTTCCTGGACCGAGCGGATCAGCCCTGCGATGTCGCGCGTCGACGAGGCCGTCCGCTCCGACAGTTCGCGGATCTCCGCAGCGACGACCGAGAAGCCCTTGCCGTACTCCCCTGCCTGGGCCGCGAGGATCGCGGCGTTGAGCGCGAGGAGGTTGGTCTGCTCGGCGACGTCCTCGATCACGTTGAGGATCTTGCCGATCGCGATCGATCGCTCGCCGAGACGGGCCACGACCGCGTTCGCGTCGTGCACCGAGCGGCGGACCTGCTCCATCCCCTCGATGGTCTCCCGCACCG